>CAZUXQ010000081.1:0-7113 GCA_964624425.1 uncultured Sutterella sp. | reverse complement strand
TGCGCTTGGGAAGGGCAAGCTGCTTTTGAAAATCAGCGAACATAAAATGAAGGTCTGTCGAATGACGGACTCGGAGCCGAAGTTCTTTGGCATCGGTTTTTGGAGGAGTCGTGCGGGCGTCAAATTGCGCCCGCGCGAGAATGCCAAGGCTGAGTGCATGCAGCGATTGAAGACGCTGCTTCTCAGAGTCGAGGCTGGAGCGGGAAGAGCTTGGGGTCTTCGTGCGCGAACTTCAGCGGCTCCTCCATGAAGAGATTCGTGAAGGAGCCCGACGAATGGCTGCGCAGACGCATTCGTCAGATTTGTCGGAAACAGTGGAAGAAAGCGAGGGCGAAATTCGCGGCGCTGAGGAAGTTGGTGAATCCGAGGACAAAGCTCGAGAATGGGCTAATGCCCGAAACTCCTGCCGATACGGGGCAAGCATCCGCTGAGGCCTCATCTTCTGAGGTTGTTGACAACCGCCCGGTGCGGAACCGCACGGCGGGCGGCATGGAAGGGGCCGGGCAGTTGCTTGTTGCCTCCGCCCCTATCTGATCGGAAGTTATTCGTCGAAATTAGGCATTTCGATGCCAAGCACTTTATGAAGCTTCGGCGACGTCGTCGTGTACTGCAGGAACACCTTCTTTTCCGGGAAGACGTAGTCGCAGGCGGCGAACGCGGCCAGCGCGCATTCGTGGAAGCCCGAAAGAATCAGCTTCTTCTTGCCCGGGTAGATGTTGATGTCGCCTACGGCGAAGATGCCCGGGATGTTCGTTTCGAAGCGGGCCGTATCGACGACAACCTGCTTGCGTTCGATTTTGAGCCCCCAGTTTTCTATCGGCCCGAGCTTGGGCTGCAGTCCGTAGAAGACGAGAAGGTGGTCGAGCGGGATGCGGCGCGTGACGCCGTCGGCGCCTGCGACGTTGATTTCGGCGAGCTTGCCGTCCTTTTCGGAGAAGCCCGTCACCTGGCCTACTTCAAATTGCATTTCCCAGTTTTCGCAGAGTTCCTTCATCTTGGCGACCGATGCGGCTTGCGCGCGGAAGCCGTCGCGGCGATGGACGAGGACGACGCTTTCGGCCTTGCCGACCAGATTGAGCGTCCAGTCGAGCGCGGAGTCGCCGCCGCCGAGGATCACGACGTTCTTGCCTTCGAAGATTGACGGATCCTTGCAGCTGTAGTGCAGCTGCGCGCCTTCGAATTTTTCAATGCCCTTGACGCGAAGAGGACGCGGCTGGAAGGAGCCGACGCCGCCCGCGATGATGACGACTCTGCAGCGGAAGCGCGAGCCCTTGCTCGTTTCAACGCGGAAGGAGCCGTCTTCGAGCTTTTCGACGATCTGAACTTCTTCGCCGAGGTGGAAGATCGGGCCGAAGTGATGATTCTGCTTCAGAAGGTTTTCCGTAAGCTCGTAGGATGAGCAGACGGGAACGGCCGGAATGTCGTAGATGGGCTTTGTGGGATAGAGCTCCATGCACTGGCCGCCCACCGTGCGCAGCGAGTCGACGACGTGGCACTTGATTTCGAGAAGGCCGAGTTCGAACACTTGAAAGAGGCCGACCGGACCCGCACCGACGATGACGGCGTCCGTCTCAATGATTTCATCGGTAGGTTCGGCGACAGTCAGAAATTCTTCAATAGCCATGTTGCTTGTATAGGTTGGGCCTTGATTGGCCGAAGGAATTCGATCGTTCGCCGCAAACGCCGGGCGCACGCCGCTTGATCCCGATATATCGCCGGGAGAGCTCGAGCCAAGGAAGGGTGGTGCATCGGATGACAAAAACTCGCCGAGTCTTCCCGACTCGGCGCGCAGGGCTATTTTCGCATGGTTTTCGAGCGTTTTGAGCCCTTTGAACGTCGAGTTTTCTTTTCTGATCGGCCGGGAGGCGGCTTTGCCGGCGGAATCGGGATTTTTTCAACGCGCAGCATGCCGAAAAAATCCATGTTTTCTCAGCTGAATCGCCGATCGGTCGACAATGCGGGCCGCGCGTCTCAAATCAACGCTTTTTTTTCTCTTCTTCAGCCTGCGCGCGCAGGTCGCGAAGCCTTGCATCGATTTCGCTCATGACGTAGAAGTCGCCGTCGTTGGCCTTTTGCGCAAGCGAATACTGATAGACGGCGCCTTCCGTCGCGCCGAGAAGCGCGTACATCTCGCCCGTGTGCATGTACTGAAGGCTCTTTTGGCGGAGCGCTTCGTAGGAGCGCGCGAGAAGCGCGTGATAGTCGGGATCGCTGTCGGACAAGGCCGATCCGTTTCGCAGGTAGCTGATGAGCGCCTGATGCTGGCCCGTGGCGTAGAGAAGATCCGCGTAGTTTACGGCCATCATCGCAGAGAGCGGATAGCGCGACTGCGCAGCTTCGGCGGCTTCGACGACGGCTTGCTTTTCCTTGGCGTCCGTCGCCGCATCGAATCGCGCGCGAAGGAGGTTGCGCTCGAGAATCGCAGATTTGATGCCGCAGGCATTCGAGGCCTGCGCAGCCTGGTAGGCGGTTTTGCGGTCCTTGAGTTCCGCCGCGGCGACGGAGATCCCGTACTGCGCGACGCAGCGCGCGACGCCCTTGGATGCCTGCGCGTTCTTGAGGTCGCGCTCGAACTCGGCCTTCGCCTGGCGCCAACCGTTGATTGTCGTTTCCTGAAGCACTTTGGCTCGGGCCTGCACGAGAAGGAAGTCGTCGGAGTCCTTGTGCATGCGCGTCGGCAGCTGGCGCGTGCGGTTTTCCATGTCGGCCATGCGTTCGACCGTCATCGGGTGGGTCGAGAGGTAGGCCGGCGCCGCCGACCGGTAAAAGCGGTTGCTCGACTGCAGGCGCTGGAAGAAGCCTTCGAGTCCGTGCGGGTCGAAGCCCGCGGCCGTAAGGGTCTGAAGTCCGATGCGGTCTGCTTCGCGTTCTGCGTCCTGCGAGTAATTGAGCTGCGACTGAATCAGCGCGGCCTGAGAGCCCATGGCAATGGCCGCCGCAGCTTGGCCGCCCGAATTGCCGCCCGCTCGCGCGGCGAGAATTGCAAGAAGAATGGAGCCCAGCGTGAGCGCGAGATTGCCCTTTTGGCTTTCGATCATGCGGGCGATGTGGCGCTGCGCAACATGACCGATTTCGTGGCCCATGACGCCCGCAAGTTCGCTTTCATTCGTCGCGGAAATGATCGTGCCCGTATGAACGGCGATGTAGCCCCCGGGAAGCGCGAAGGCGTTGAGCGTGCCGTCGCGTATCGGAAAAAAGAAGAAGCTGTACGTGTTCGTGCGGGCTTTGCTCACGAGCTGATAGCCCAGACGGTTGAGATATTCGGTAATCTCGGGGTCCGGCATATAGGTCGGATCATTTCGCACCTGCGCCATCAGCTGCGTGCCGAGCTTGTATTCTTCAATGGGCGTCAGTTCCGCGTCCGCGCTCGAGCCGAGATTCGGCAGATTGAGATCGAGCGCCGTCGGCGCCGAGGCGGCGCAGAGCGCGCTTGAGGGCGTCAGTGCGGCGAAGATGGAAGCGGCGGCGCAAAGTTTGGCTGCGAATTTGGACATGTGCTGAGCATTCCGGGCATTTCCTGCGGACTTGAGCGAAAATGTTCGGATGAAGGTGTTCCTGCGTTCCGAAGCGGATTGCGGATCGAGACGCGGAGTTTCGCTCGAGAATCCCCTTCGGGCAAATATGTTTTAATTATGCGGATTTTTCCGGCTCAGGCTGAAGAGATTCGCTTGAAAAGGTAACGAGCTATGGGTGAATTGACGCATTTCAACGCCGCCGGCGAAGCGCATATGGTCAATGTCGGCGCCAAGGACGAAACGAACCGAATCGCGGTTGCGGAAGGCTGGATCCATATGGCGCCGGAAACGTTTGCGCTCATTGCCGAAGGGAAGGCAAAGAAAGGCGACGTGATAGGCATCGCGCGCATTGCCGCCATCATGGCGAGCAAGCGCACGCCCGACTTGATCCCGCTCTGTCACCCGATCGCGCTCACGCGCGTGGCCGTCGACTTCGATCTTTTCGCAGAAAAGAGCGCCGTGCGCTGCCGGGCGACTTGCGAGTGTTGCGGCAAAACAGGAGTCGAAATGGAGGCGCTCGCCGCCGTGCAGATCGGTCTTCTTACGATCTACGACATGTGCAAGGCGGTCGATCGCGGCATGGAGAAGCGCGAGATCGGACTCGTCGAAAAGGCGGGCGGCAAGTCCGGCCGCTGGCTTCGCGGCGAAAGCTGAGGCGAGACGGCAAAGACGCGGAGATGGCCGGCCTGAACTTCAAAACCGCTGAGCCGGCGCGCTTCGCTCCTTTGCCTGAACTAAATGATGCGCTCCTGCGGGAGAAGACCCATGCAGGTCGCCTCATAGACTGCTTCGCCGCGGGAGTGAACCTGGAGCTTGCGGTAGATCTTTTTGATGTGAGCGGTGACCGTGTGAGTTGAAATCGAAAGAATTTCGCCGATTTCGGCGAACGGAATGCCCTTCGCCATCAAGGCTAGGATCTCGCTTTCGCGCTGCGAGAGCGGCGTGATGTCGGCCTTGGGCGCGGGCTTTGCATGGAGGCTGCCGACCGTGCGCGAATGGATGGCGCGGAGAACGCTTCTTGCGACCGTGGGCGAGACGGGCGAGCCGCCGCCGCGGATAAGGCGCAGGCTCGTCACGATGTCTTCCTGGTCTCCTTTGAGAAGGTAGCCCGTGGCGCCGGCAAGAATGGCGCGGATCACCGTGTTGTCGTGCGAGATCGACGTATAGACGAGAACGTCGATGCCGCTTGAGGAAATGATTTTTTCGATTTCGGGAACAACGTCTTCCTTCTTGAGCTGCACGTCGGTGACGAGCACGTCGAAGTCGCTCATGAAGTGCGAGACTGCGGCGTCCAGTTCCTGCTTGGAGCTTGCACGGCCGATGACGCGGATGTCCGGAGCTTCGGAAAGCTTCGAGCAGAGCCAGGCTGTTTCTTCAGGACTGGACGACGCAACGAAAACGCGAATGGCTTCGCGCTTGACTGGATGGCTAACGTTCATGACGGTCATGGTTGAGATGCTTTTGCGCCGGCTCCCGGCTTTTGGCTGTGCTTTGAAGAACAACGATATCCCATTTTTGCGCGACGCGCGAAAGCGGGGCGATTCGAGCAGGAGCTTTGCCGGCGAATCCGAACACAAGAAAGGCCGCACGCCGAGGCGTGCGGCTCAATGCCGAAGATTCAGCCTTCGCCCCGGCTCGAGAGAGCCGGGGATGCCGTCTGCTGTTTGGGGAAGGCTACGAAGCCTGGCGGATGATCAGGAGCGGCACGTCGCCCGTCGCGGCAATGCGGGTGGCTGTCGAACCCATGACGGCCGCCTTGAAGCGGCCGTAGCCGTGCGACCCCATGACGATGATGTCGAGCTTCTTCTTCTTGGCGAATGCCGCGATTTCGTCGCCCGGATTGCCGACGAGGCAGACTTCCTTCGTCTTGACCGCGGCCTTCGAGAAAAACGGACGCAACGGCTCGACGGATTCGTTGAATTCATCCTTTTGGAGCTCGAGCACTTCTTCTTCGGAGAGCGCCGGAAGCGCCATGCCGGCCATGTCGGGCATCACCGCGCCGGCGTAGTCGCTCACCACGTTGATCAGATAGAACGAAGCGCCGACGCCGAAGAGCGAGATGTTCTTCAGGGCGTAGCGCACGGCGGCGCGGCCGTACTTCGAGCCGTCGACCGCAATGCCGACGCGAAGCGCGTCGCTGTGCGGCGGAAGCTTGCCGCGAATGATGAGGACCGGGCACTTCGTCTGAGCGAGAACGCCGTTGGAGACGGAACCGAAGAAGAGGCCCTTGAGCGCGCTCTGGCCTCGCGATCCCATGACGATGAGATCCGCGCCGAGCTTTTCGGCTGTCTTCGAAATGCTTTCGGCGGCTTCGCCCACGACGAAGGATTCGTTGGCCTTGAAGCCCACTTTCTGCAGAATGCGGCGTGCGGGCTCGAAGACCTTTTCGGCTTCGTCTTCGTAGTAGCGCTGCAGCGCGTCCTGGCCGACGAGACGGCAGGCGCGCGCCGGAAGCGGCAGCTGGACGTTGAGAAGCTCGATGGTGGGATTGCTGCCGAGCAGAGTCTTGCGGGTGACGATGAAGGAAACGGCATTCAGAGAGTTGGTGCTGCCGTCGATGGGAACAAGAATTCGCATGAGACTGACCTCTCGAGATTAAAATGGACGAGCCGCTTGTTTTTTGCTCTCCTCGGGATCGTGCCCGGAAAGCGGCGGCGGTCGGGAAGGCGGCATTCTTCTTCGTTCTGCTGCGGCTTCAGGTTGCTTTGCGCCCTCAGCTTCACTTTAGCGCCGCAACAGTCGTTTTGGGAGACGGCTCGAGCTTGAAGCTCGAGAAAATTGCCTTCTCTTTTGCGCGAGCGCAAGCATTGAAGACCGCAAAGCTTGTTTTCGAAAAATTTGTAGAAGAGCGTAAAAATCTGCAGGCCGGCTTTTCGGACTTTGCGCGGCAGACGCACAATTTCCGCAATTTCAATTTTTGGCTTTCGTCATGAGAAGAACTGCGGACGGACGGCGCTTTGGGGGCGTTGCCAGAGTATACGGCGAAGACGGGGCATCGGCTCTTTCTGCTTCCTGCGTGCTGATTGCGGGGCTTGGCGGCATCGGCAGCTGGGCTGCCGAAGCGGTCGTGCGCTCAGGCGTCGGCCGCGTGATTTTGATCGACGGCGATGTCGTTGAACAGTCGAACAGCAACCGGCAGCTTCATGCGCTGGAAGGCAATTTCGGACGGCCGAAGGCCGAAGTTTTGAGAGAGCGCTTTCTCAAAATCAACCCGGATGCGCAAATTGCCGCGAATCAAATTTTCATTACGGAAGAGAATGCCGGCGACATTTTGTCCGGCGGCATAGACTGGGTTCTCGACTGCATCGACGACCTGAAGGGCAAAGCCGCGCTTGTTGCGGCGGCGAAGGCCAAGGGCTTCAATATTGCCGTTTCGGGAGGCGCGGGCGGCAAGCGGGATCCGCGCCGCCTCATGATAGAGGACCTTGCCCGCGCCAAGGGCGATCCGCTGCTTGCGAAGCTCCGATCCAGCCTCAGGAAGGCTTACGGCTTTCCCGTCGGAAATCCTGCAGGGCCTGCCGGGAAGTTCGGCATTCCGGCCGTCGTCACGGACGAGCCGGTTCGCCGGCCCGACGAGAAGAATGCGGCGGCGATCGGA
>CAZUXQ010000080.1:0-7119 GCA_964624425.1 uncultured Sutterella sp. | reverse complement strand
AAGCGTGTACGGTCGTCCTCGCGCAGCACTTCTCCCTTAAGCGCACGACGGCCATCATGGCCGTTCTCCTCGGTGCGGCTATCGTAGGTCTTTGCGCCAACCTCTCCTTCGGAGCCTGGAACAATGCAACCTTCTTCGGCAAAAAATATTTTCGACCTCCTCGATTACGTCACGTCCAATGTCGGCATGCCGCTCTCAACCTTCGGCATCGCTCTCGCGGCCGCCTGGGTTGCCTGGCCCACGACGTCGCACGAACTTCAGACGGCCCGACCTCTGAGTCCGGGCTCGCTCAAGGCCGCGCGACTCCTTATCGGCCTCGTATCGCCGCTGTTCGTTCTGATCGTCGCGGCGGACAGTCTCTGAGAGATTTTCGATCCCACGAAAAATCGCTTCTCGGACATCTCGCCGGGAAGCGTTTTTTCATTGTTCGATGAAGCGGCTCAACTCAAACGAGCTTCACCTTGAGGGAGCCCACGCCATTGACGCCGCCCTGAAGGACATCGCCCGCCTTAACGGTCGAAACGCCTGAAGGCGTGCCCGTGAAGACGAGGTCGCCAGGCTGCAGCTCCCAAAATTTGGAGAGTTCGACAATGAGTTCGGCAGGCGTGAAAATCATTTGCGTTGTGCTGCCGCTCTGGCGCTTTTCATTGTTGACGTAGAGATAGATGTCGGCAGGCGCAGGCAGCGGAGTGCGGTACTTCGGACGCACATGCGAGACAGGAGCCGAACGGTCGAAGGCCTTCGCGGCCATCCAGGGTCGCCCTTTGGCGGACGCTTCGCGCTGCAGATCGCGGCGCGTGAAGTCAATCCCGACGCACCAGCCCCAGATCGCGTCTTCGGCCTCTTCGATCGTCAGATTGCGCCCGCCTTTCGAAAGACAGGCAACGAGCTCAACTTCGTGCTGCAGGTCGTTCGTCGCCTGCGGATAGGGAATTTCGGAAATTTTATTAAGCCCTGCGGGCACCACCGCGTCGGCGGGCTTCATGAAGAAAAATGGCGCCTCAGGCGCTTCGCCGCCCATTTCGGCGGCGTGCGCGGCGTAGTTGCGCGCGGCGCAGTAGACGCGGCGCACGGGGAAGAATTCGTAGCGTTCGTCCTCGATGGGAATGACGGGCTGCGCCGGAGGCGCGAAGAGAAACGGCATCTCAATGATCCTTTGACGGCTGGAGCTCTTGGTCGATCGGCGGTTCAGAAGCCGCACGAAGTTTGCATTTTAAGCGCTCAAAGCAAGCGAAGCATCGATTTTCATTCCGTTGCAACATGGTTCTCGGCCGGTCGCCGAGCACTTCGATAGAATGCATGTGTCCGAACAATATGCTTCGCCCGGCCGCTCCACACGCCTTTCGCCGGCCCGTATTTCATTCGCCGGCCTGCAAGCGGGCTCACCGGAAAATCGATAAAGACCACCGATGACTCAGACCACGCCTCATCGCCGCGAAAGCATCGCGAGCATCAGTCAAAGACGCTTTCAGGCCGTCAAATCCAAAAGCATCTACGTACTGCCGAACGCCTTTACGGCAGCGAGCATGTTCGCGGCCTTCTACGGCATCATTCAGGCCATGAACGGCAACTTCTCCGAAGCGGCGATTGCCATTTTCTTCTCCATGGCCTTCGACGGCATGGACGGACGCGTAGCGCGGCTGACGCATACTCAGTCCGAATTCGGCGTTCAGATGGACAGCCTCGCGGATGCGATCGGCTTCGGCGTCGCGCCAGCGCTCATCGTCTACGAGTATTCGCTCGTTAATTTAGGCAAGCTCGGCTGGGCTGCGGCTTTCGTCTACGCCTTCTGCGCCGTGCTTCGCCTCGCGCGCTTCAACTGCAACGTAGGCATCGTAAGCAAGAATTACTTCCAGGGGCTGCCCTCGCCGGCTGCTGCCGCGCTCGTCTGCGGCTTTGTATGGCTTGCCGTGGAGAACCGCTTTCCCGACTGGCTTCTTCCTTATCAGAACGCGATTGCGTTCATCGTGACGCTCTACGCGGGCCTCACCATGGTGAGCAATGCGCCTTTCTTCTCCGGCAAGAGCTACGCCGTCGTGCGCACGATTCCTTTCTGGGTGATAATCGTTCTCGCGATTGCGTTCATCATCATCTCGAGCAACACGTCGCTCTCGATCTTCGTGCTTTTTTGCATCTATTCGGTCTCGGGCTACGTCTACGAATTCTGGTGCTGGTGGCGCGGCCTGCCCAATCCGATTCAAGCCGACTTAGCCGCGCAGCAGAAAGCTTTGGAAGAAGCCGAAAAGGCGAAGCCCGAAGCTTGTCCGACCTGCAGTCGGGACTTTCCGCAGCACTAAGACCTGCAAGTCCCTGACGATTTCTCAACGCTCGAGCACGAGAAAATGCTCGGGCGTTTCCTTTTTGCTTTTTGTTTTCGACCCCGGAACAAACTGCAGACGCAGCAGAAGGCCCGCACTAAAATGCATTTTCGTCGTTTTTAGGATTCCCGCCATGCAGCACTCCTCCGGCAACGCCACCCTGGAAAATGCAGTCACTCTGCTTCATGTCCTGCAGCTCATTCCGCGGCACCGCTCGGTCACAATCAAGGAGATGCGCGACTCGCTTGCGATGCAGGGGATTGATCTCTCGATCCGCACGCTTCAGCGCTACCTCAAGACCGTCAAAGATCACCCGGAAATTTTTCCGCTCAAGGTGAACGACAAAGCAAAGCCCTTCACCTTCTCTTGGGACACGCATTCCAAGGGCCTCCACCTGCCCGTTCTCACGCCGCAGGAAACGCTTCTCCTTCGCATGTGCGAAGAATCGCTCCGCTTCCAGCTGCCGCCTGCTGTGCTCCAGAGTCTGAAGCCTCTCTTTCACGACGCGCGCGCGCAGACACGCCGATATGCAGGCATCAAGGAATACTCCTGGCTCAAGAAGGTGAAGGTGGCAAACCCGTCGCTTCCATTCCTGCCGCCAGACATCAAGCCGCATGTTTTCGAGTGCGTCTGCGAGGCGCTCCATGAAGGCAAGCTCCTTTCCGTTCGCTACCGCAGCGTGCAGGGTCGAGTCATCGAATCCAAAGTAAAGCCCCTAGGGCTCGTTCAGCAGGACGCGCGCTGCTATCTTGTCTGCCAATTCGCCAGCTGCGGCGACATCCGCCATTTGGCGCTCCATCGTCTCGAAAAAGCCCGCGTGACGGTCTTCGACTTCGATCGACCGGAAGGCTTCGACCTCGAAGACTACACGGCGCGAGCGCCCTTCAACTACGCGCAGGGCCGAACGATCGCGCTCAAAATCCTCACGGACGACCCGATTCTCGTCAAGAACCTCGAAGAAACGCCCTTCAACAAGACGCAGACAATCCGCGAAGACGCCGCCCGCGAAGATGCGGCGAAGCGCTGGGCGATTGAAGTCGTCATGGAAGATTCTCTGCTCTTGGACGGCTGGCTGGCGATGCACAGAGCCTCTATCCTGAAGACGACAAAAACGCTCATTGCCGGCAGCGACTCGGCATCGGCTCCCGCCGCCGGAAAGACGCAAGTCGAAGAGAAAAAAGAAAGCGAACCCGAACTCGTGCGCAAAGCCGCCGCCGAAGGCTTCGTCGTCGAACGCTACGTGAAGCCGCGCCGTTCGAAGACTTCGGTGAACGACCTCATGGATGCCGACGAATCATTCAACGGATCGGCGCCGCAAAAGCGCGAATTGCAAAGAGCCCAGCCCCCGAAAACCGAGCGATCCGATTCGGATTGCCCGCGCAGCATGCCCGAAGACAGTCTCGAAATCATCGACCGCCGCATCGTCTGCATGCCGCGCTGATCCCCGGCCAAGCACAGCCGAACGACTGCGAAGGCCGCAACAAAGCCGCCGCCTTCAACTCAAAATCGAAAGTTCGGCGGCTTTGTCGCTTTTTTTCTGCTATTCAGGACGACAGCCTTACGGAAGCGGCCTCCTCGGACTGCCGACATATACTTGGCGCGGACGCGCAAGCTTCGGGTCGCCGGACTCGAGAAATTCGTTCATCTGCGCAAACCAGCCGGCTGTTCTTGCCATAGCGAAGATTGCCGTAAATAGCGGCGTCGGAATGCCAATCGCGCGCTGCACGATGCCCGAATAGAAGTCCACATTCGGATAAAGGCGGCGCGCAACAAAGTAGTCGTCCTCGAGCGAGATGCGTTCGAGTTCGAGCGCGAGCCTGAAGGTCGGATCGTTTTCAAGGCCGAGCGCTTCCAGAAGCTCGTGGCAGACCTGACGCAGAATCTTCGCGCGCGGATCGTAGGATTTGTAGATGCGGTGGCCGAACCCCATCAGACGCACGCCGCTCTCCTTGTTCTTCACGCGCCGAATGAAGTCCGGCACCGCCTTGATGCCGCCATCTTTGCGAAGTCTTTCGAGCATGCGCAACGCGCTTTCGTTCGCGCCGCCATGGCGCGGACCGGAGAGGCATGCGACGCCTGCGGCAACCGCGTGGTAAGGATTCGCGCCTGCACTCGCGCAGAGCCGCACTGTCGACGTGGAAGCATTCTGCTCGTGCTCGGCATGAAGAATGAGCACCGTGTCGAGCGCCTTCACCACAGCGGGGTTCGGCTCGTACTTTTCGACCGGCAGCGCGAACATCATGCGCAGAAAATTCGCTGAGTAAGAGAGGCTGTTGTCCGGGTAGACAAGCGGCCAGCCCACCGAATAGCGATAGCTCATCGCGACGAGCGCCGGCATCTTGGCAAGCATCATGATCGCGGCGAGACGGTGCTGCTCGCGCTCGCTCATTTCCGAATCTAGCGGGTAGAAGGCTGCAAGCGCCCCGATAAGGCCCACAAGGATCGACATTGGATGCGCGTCTCGTCTGAAGCCGTTCAGAAGAAGCGATACCTGCTGATGCACCATCGTGTGGCGCTTCACGGCATTGCGGAATTTGAAAGCTTCTTCGGATGTCGGCAGTTCGCCCTTCAAAAGGAGCTGGCACACGCCGAGGTAGTCGCAGCGCGCCGCGAGTTCTTCAATCGGATAGCCGCGATAGGTAAGTTCGCCCTTTTCGCCGTTCACGCAGCTCACGGCGCTTCGGCAGGCAGCCGTGCTCTGAAAGCCTGGATCGTAAGTCGTCAAGCGCTCGGTTTTGTACAGCGCCGAAACGTCGACCGCTGGCGCTCCTGCAGCGCCCGTGATCACGTCGAGCTCGATGGGCGCTCGTCCGTCGTTGAGCGTCAAAACCGCCTTCGTCGGAAGATTTTTGGAAATCTCTTTATCTGCCGCCGCCATATTGCACCAAAGATGGAGGAATGCGAGGAAAGTGAAGTCTCGGCGAACCGAGGCTGGCCGCTCGCGAGGCGTCCCGATTGCGCGCTGCTGCGATGGTACGCTTCGGCGGCGCCCGAGTCTAGTTCTCGAAAACGCGCAAAGCGCGGCGCTCTTGCTACACTTGCAGGCTCTTGATTGTTTTTCTCTCACGAAGGAGCGTTCATGAAGGCACCGCTTCGCGTAGCTGTTACCGGCCCGGCCGGCCAAATCGGCTATTCCATTCTCTTTCGCATCGCTGCAGGCACCATGCTCGGGCGCGAACAGCCAGTCATTCTGAATCTGCTCGAGCGCGACCACCCAACGGCCCGCAGCGCGCTCAAAGGCGTCATGATGGAACTTGAAGACTGCGCCTTCCCGCTCCTCGCCGACATGAACGCCACGACGGATCCGAAGGAAGCCTTCAAGGACATCGACATCGCGCTCCTGATCGGCGCTCGTCCCCGCGGTCCCGGCATGGAACGAGCCGACCTTCTCGCGCAGAACGCCTTGATCTTCCGCGAACAGGGCAAGGCGCTTGATGAAGTTGCAAACCGCAACGTCAAAGTGCTCGTCGTCGGCAACCCCTGCAACACGAACGCCTGGATCGCCATGAAGAGCGCGCCGTCGCTTTCGTACAAGAACTTTACGGCCATGGTGCGCCTCGACCAGAACCGAACCATCTCTATGCTTGCGAAAAAGACGGGCGCCCGCGTCTCGCACATTCATCGCCTCGCCGTTTGGGGCAACCATTCGCCAACGATGTTCCCGGACATCACTCACGCGACGATCGACGGCGCCGAAGCTCTCTCCCTCGTCGATCAGGAATGGTATGAACAGGAACTCATCCGCAAGACTTCCCGCCGCGGCGCTTCGATTATCGAAGCCCGAGGCGCGAGCTCGGCCGCATCCGCCGCAAGCGCCGCGATCGACCACATGCGCGATTGGGTGCAGGGCTCAATGGGAGAGTGGGTTTCAATGGGCGTCGTCTCGGACGGCTCCTACGGCATCCCCGAAGGCCTCATCTACGGCTTTCCCTGCGTCTGCCGCAACGGCGATTATGAAATCGTGCAGGGTCTCGGCATCAACGACTTCGCTCGCGAACGAATGATGAAGTCGGCAGCTGAACTCGAAGCCGAACGCAGCGCCATCGAAGAGGTTCTCGCCTACTGACGAGAACTGCATCAGCTGCCGCCGAGAGGCGCGGCAGCTTTTCGTGGAGATTGCCTCCAACCGCAGAATCTGCTGCTTCCAATCCCGCCGGGACGCAGCCAGCCGCGCGGTCGTCGCCGAACCGTCGATCAAGCGCGGCCGGTTTCGTCAAACGGCAGGCAGATGCCGACGATGAAATCCTGTCCGTTTGCGTCATCTCGCGCACGATCCGGAGACGTACTTTGATGCCGGCATTGTCTTCCGAGCACAAGACCGGCGAAACCTGCGGCGTCCAACCGAATCATGCCCATTTTGAGAATATCGAGCGAAAGCACGGACGCGCCCGAGGCTTGCGCCAGGCTTCGTTCAAAACAGAGTTTTCCGGCATGCAAAGCAGAAAATCATGACGCCGAATCCTCAGCGGCCGATCCGGCCGCCTAAGCCGCGCGGCTGATTCGCACCGCCTCGATGCGGTTCTTCTCGACGGCCGCGACTTCAAAGCGCCAGCCGTTTTCTTCGTGAGCGTCGCTCGGCTTCGGGAGGCGTGCAAAGCGGTCAAGAAGAAAGCCTGCGATCGTAACGAAATCCTGGTCCTTTCGAACGAAGCCTTCGAGGCCGAGCATCTGCTCGAGATAGATTAGATCGGCCGAGCCGTCCACGATCCAGTCGTCGCCGGACTTCTGAAGCAGCGCGCGATCGCCCTCGTCGGGGAAGTCGCCGGCAATGGCTTCGAGAACGTCGTGCGGCGTGACGAGA
>CAZUXQ010000079.1:0-7134 GCA_964624425.1 uncultured Sutterella sp. | reverse complement strand
CCCGCGCACGACATTTCTCCGCTTCATGCCGCTTACCGCCAGCAACATTCAGCATCTCTTCCTCGCGCTTTTGGCGCTCTCCGTCATTTCGGAGTGCGCGCTCGCCGTGCTGCAGACGCTAGCCGCCGAAAAGACCGCCGGCAGAGTGCCGGTTCGGTTTGCCGGACGCATCTCGGAAGCCGACTCCCTCAAGACCGCCGAGCATGCGGTCGAACTTGCTCAGAGGCGTCTTCTTCCCGCATTTGCCGGCGCGGGCGCAGCGCTCCTCATGACCTACGGGAACGGCCTCACCTTTGCGGCCTCCTTCATGGACGCCGCTTCTTCGAGCGCGCTCGTCGGCGAATGGGGCGTTCTCGCCTTCACGGGGCTTGCGCTCTGCGTCGTCGAATTTCCGTTCGGCTGGTATGCATCCTGCGGAATTCCGCTTCGCTGCGGCTGCTTCACGCAGCCGGAAGGCCGGCGGCTCAAGCGGGCGATCAAGGAAACCGCGATCGGCTGGCTTGCGTCGCTGCCGCTCTTCGCGCTCGCAATCGTCTTTCTCGAATTGGCGGGCGCCCGCTGGTGGCTTCTTGCCTGGTTCTTCTTCACGATCTGCCTGATCTGGCGCTGGATCGTGAATCCGAATTGGACAGCGCTCCGGCAGCTTCATTCGAAGCCCAAGGAAGATCCTGCTTTCGAGCGCATGGCCGCGGACTATCTCGCTGATCAAGGGCTCGAACTCAAGGCGCTTCTCGTCGCTCCCAAGCCCTCGCATTGGCGTCATTCGCACGTTCTGACGTCGGGCTTCGGCAAAAAGCGCACGGTCGTCATCTTCGCGCACGCAGCCGCAAAGCTCGACGCTTTGGAACTCCTCGCGCTGATCGCGCACGACGTCGGACACATCCGCCGCGCGCATGCCTGGGTGCGCGTTCTCATTTATTCGGCCGCGGCTTTCGGACTCTTCTGGCTCGCGGGCCGGGCTTCCTGCAGCGACGCCTTCTTCAAGGGACTCGGCTTTTCGCCTTACGCGACGCTCGCGCGCGAAGGCTCGCACGCCGGGTTCGTCCTTGCCGCGGCGCTTGTCGGGCTTCCCGCCCTCCTTTATTTCGTGCGTCCGGTCGTCAACCTTTTTGCCTGCCTTCTGCAGTACGACGCCGACCGCCATGCGCTGACGTCGATCCGCTCGACTTTCCGCACGGGCGGCGACGCGCTTGTCGACGCACTTGTGAAGCTGCACGGGAACTGCGCCGCGACGCTCACGCCTTCGCGGCTTTATTCGCTCTTTCACTGCAGTCGTCCGCACATCGGCATGCGCATCGAAGCGCTTGAAATCGCTGCCGAGAAGCGCGGCCTTCATCTTTCCCCACACGCGGGCGACGAGGAAGAGGAAGCGAAGAACGCCCGCGAGCAGTCGCGGCGCGGCGCACTTTTGAATGCCTTCGACGCGACGCCCTACCTCGCCGCGATTGCCGCTGAAGCTGCGGCGGCAGCGGCCGCTCAGGTTCCGGCAGAAACGGAAGAACTTCCAAAAGAGCTCGACTCCGACGAAGTCTTCGAAGCAGGAGCGGCAGAGGCAGCGCCCGCGAAAGACGCCGCAGCAGCCGCATAAGGACTACGAACCGAAACTTTCATCCATGGCGAAACGAGTCAAATCCGCCCGACAGAAAAATGCGGTCCCGGCCGCGGCACCTCGCCTTGCCGGCAGAGTCACGGCCGGTCACGGCCGGCACTATTTCGTGACGCTCAATTCAGGCGAACGCATCGAAGCGCACCGCCGAGGCAAGAAAGGCGACGTTGTTGTCGGCGATTTCGTTGAACTGTCTCCCGCTGTTTCGGGCATCGCGGCGATCGAGGCCGTTGCCGAGCGCCGCAACCTCCTTTACCGCTCCGACGAACGGCGCATCAAAGCCTTGGCCGCCAACGTCGATCAGGTGGCGGTCGTCTACGCTTCGCGCCCAACCTTCAACCCCAGGTTTATTTGGAAGGCGCTTCTTGCGGCGCATCAGGCAGGCGTCCCCGCGCTTGTCATCCGCAACAAGACCGACCTGACCGACAACGCCGAAAACGCCGGTCAAGAAGCAGAACGGCTTCGCAGGCTGGGCCTCGCCGTGCCCGAAGTCTCCGCATTGGGAGCTCCCGAAGAGGCCAAGGCCGCGCTTCTCGAAAATTTTGCGCAGAAGTCCACGCTTCTCGTCGGCCAGTCGGGCATGGGCAAATCCACGATTCTCAATCTGCTCGTGCCGCACGCACAGGCGCGGACGCGCGGATTTTCCGAAGCGCTCGACCTCGGGAAGCAGACAACGACGGCCGCGAGATGGTACGACGCCGCTTCGGACGACTGGACGGGCGCCGTCATAGATACGCCGGGCTTTCAGGCATTCGGTCTCGCGCACCTTTCGCTCAACGACATCCTGCGCGCCATGCCCGACATCGCCGAATACGCGCACGAATGCCGCTTCTTCAACTGCCGCCACCTCCATGAGCCGGGCTGCAGCGTCAAAGCGGCGCTGGCCGCAGGCTTGATCGATGGAGACCGCTACGCCTTCTACCAAAGTCTCGCCGCAGACGCGGACGCTTCGCGGCTTTGACTCATCTCCCGCTTGAAGCCGGTCGACTGCAGGAGTCTGCGCTCATCTTTGCCTCTTGGCAAATAAGGAAGCGGCTTTCTACAATGCATGATTTGCAAATGTTCCTCAACGCTTCCGCAATAATCTTCAAGCGATGCCTGCACGCACCGACCTCAAAACGACCCCGATTCTTCCCGAAGAGAAGGCAGAGCGGCCCGTCATTCCGGCTTTGCCTATTCCGCAGAGCGGCAGCGTAAACATCGTCAACGACCGATGGACCGACATGCTCGGGCGGCCTCTGCGCGACTTGCGAATCTCCGTGACGGACCACTGCAACTTCCGTTGCCGCTACTGCATGCCGAAGGAGTCCTTCAAGAAGAATCACCGCTTCCTCGCGATGACGGAGCTCCTCACGTTCGACGAGATCTTCCGCATTTCGAGAATCGCGGTCGCGCACGGGATCGAAAAGCTGCGTCTCACGGGCGGCGAACCGCTTTTGAGAAAGGGCATCGAAAATCTCATCGAGATGCTTCGCACGCTGCGCACGCCCGAAGGCAAGCCGATCGACATCGCCATGACGACGAACGGCTCGCTGCTCGTTCGCAAAGCCGAGGCGCTCAAGGCGGTCGGACTCGACCGCATTACGGTAAGCCTCGACGCAATCGACGAAGACGTCTTTCAGGGCTTCAACGACGTGGGCTTCCCGGCGGCGAAAGTTCTCGAAGCGATCGAATACGCGCAGTCGATAGGCTTTCCGGTCAAAGTCAACACGGTCGTAAAGCGCGGCGTCAACGAAGCGGAAGTCGTCCGCATTGCCGAACGCTTCCGCGGCACCTCCGTCATTCCGCGCTTCATCGAATACATGGACGTGGGCACGGCGAACGGCTGGCGCATGAACGAAGTGATTCCCTCGCACGAGCTCATCGAACGCATTCAAAAGCACTGGCCGATCGAGCCGATCGGCGCGCACTATGTCGGCGAAACGGCAAGCCGCTGGCGCTACAAAGACGGTCAAGGCGAAATCGGCTTCATCGGCTCGGTGACGCAGGCTTTCTGCCGTCAATGCTCGCGAGCCCGCCTCTCGATGGAAGGACGCCTCTACCTCTGCCTGTTCGCAACGGTAGGCTACGACATCCGCACGATGCTCAGAGGCGACTGCACGGACCGCGAGCTCGAAGAAGCGCTCGGACGCATCTGGTCGATGCGAGACAACCGCTATTCGGAACTCCGCTCGCTGGGGATTGCGCCCGATCGCCCCAAGGTTGAAATGAACTATATTGGCGGCTGAGCGTTCGGCCATGTCTTCGCCGGCGCATCATTCGAAAGTTCTCGCGGCGTTTTTGCCGCCGCGCCGCCGCCGAACTTCTGAAGGCGGCAGCTGAAGCCGTCGACGCCCTTTACGGCATCGACGGCGCAGGCCGCAAGGCAAATTCGCCCGATCCGACGACTTTTGGTTCGTCAATGCGGCTTTCTGCAGCAAACCGCAAAATTCGGCTCTTTCTCTTCTTTGCGCCGCGAGGACTTCGCGCGGACGCTTCTGAAAAGCCCACCCGACTTCCCGGACGCGTCGATCGAATGCAATGCGAGCCTTCAGAAATTTCGTCGTCTTGTTTGGCCCTATACTCATATGCCATGCGCACGTGCGACGGCTCGCGGCCGCCGTTTGCCGCCAAGAGGCGAAGAACAAGCGGCGCCCTGCATTGACGACTCGGATCAATGCTGCGCCAGGAGGTCCGCCGCTCATTCAGAAAAACAAAAACCGACAAGGGTTCTCCATGTTTTCCAACCCTACAGCCGTTACGTTCATCGGCTATTTGATCGTTATGGTCGGGGTGGGCTTCTTTGCCTATTACTACACCCGCAACTATTCGGACTACATTCTCGGCGGCCGCAGTCTCGGCGGCATTGTGACGGCGCTTTCCGTCGGCGCCTCCGACATGAGCGGCTGGCTCCTCATGGGCCTGCCGGGCGCGGTCTTCCTCTTCGGCATCTCTCAGAGCTGGATCGCGATCGGACTCACGCTGGGCTCCTACATCAACTGGCGCCTCGTTGCCGGCCGGCTTCGCGTCTATACCGAAAAGGCGCACAACGCGCTGACGCTGCCCGACTATCTTTCGCACCGCTTTGAAGACAAGCAGAATCTGCTGCGAATCATCGCCGCAGTCGTGATTCTCATCTTCTTCACGATCTACTGCGCCTCGGGCGTGGTTGCGGGCGCGCGCCTGTTTGAGAACACCTTCAGCATGCCTTACGAAAAGGCTCTCGTGATCGGCGCCTGCGCGACCATCATCTACGTCTTCGTCGGCGGCTTCCTCGCAGTCTCCTGGACCGATACGATTCAAGCCGCCATCATGTGCATCGCGCTCATCGTGACGCCTGTCGCCGTCATGATCGACTCGGGCGGCTTCTCGGACGCCGCTCGGCAGGTGACTTCCATCAGTCCGTCGATGGTCGACATGATGAAAGGCCAGACGGCGATTGGCGTCGTCAGCCTCATCGCCTGGGGGCTCGGCTACTTTGGCCAGCCGCACATTCTCGTGCGCTTCATGGCCGCCCGCTCCATCAAGGTAATCCCGAATGCCCGACGCGTCGGCATCCTCTGGATGATCTTCTGCCTTGCGGGCGCTGTAGGCGTCGGCTTCTTCGGCGCGGCCTACTTTGCGCAGCATCCGGATGCCGCCGGCCTCGTGAAGGAAAACCACGAACGCGTCTTCATCGTGCTCTCCGGACTTCTCTTCAACCCGTGGATCGCCGGCCTTCTGATGTCGGCGATTCTGGCCGCAGTCATGTCGACGCTTTCCTGCCAGCTCCTCGTCTGCTCGTCGACCTTGACGGAAGACTTCTACCGCACCTTCATCCGTCCGCACGCTTCGCAGAAAGAACTCGTGGGAGTGGGCCGCTTGATGGTTCTCGCGATTTCCGTCATCGCCGTTCTCATTGCCCGCGATCCGGACAGCCTCGTTCTGTCTCTCGTTTCCTACGCCTGGGCAGGCTTCGGCGCGGCTTTCGGTCCCGTAATCGTTCTTTCGCTCTGGTGGCGCCGCATGACGCGCAACGGCGCGCTCGCCGGCATGGTGGTCGGCGCCGCGACAGTTCTCGTCTGGAACCACTTCGCCTGGTTCGGCCTCTATGAAATCGTTCCCGGCTTCCTCTTCGCCGCAATCGCGATCGTCGTCTTCAGTCTCTTGGACAAAGCGCCTTCCGAAAGCATCGGCAATACGTTCGACGCAGTCGCCGAAGAAGTCTGCTCCATCACGTCTGAGGCGGAAGCCGAGACTGGCTAAAACTGCCGCCCGTCGATGCCTCAGCTTGAGCTGCGGCTGAGCCAAAGAAAAGCCGCCGGATTCCCTGCGGCGCGGTTTTGCGCAGCTTGGGAAGCCAAACCCGCTCGAAAGAGCGCTTCAAACTGCACGTCATGAAGATCAAAGCTTTTGCCGTTCGTCTTTCGATTTCAGCTTCTTTGAGTGCGGCAATTCTGATGCCTGCGCTTGCCCATCCGCCTGCGCCGAGCACGGTAAGTCCGGAAATGGCCGTCAGCGTAAGCGCGCCTCCCGGCGCACTCTGGACGCAGAAAGGGCTCGATGCCGCACAGGTCTCCAAGCTGGCCAAGAGCTACGCGGCCGCAGCGGGCAAGGACGCCGAGGCGCTTGCCTCGTCGCTCGGCGTGAAGGTCGAAGAAGCGGAGCTCGCCGGCATTCCGGCTTTCGTATTGACGCCTCCTGAAGAAGCGCCGGAGAAGGCCGGAAAGGTTGTCTTCTACATCCATGGGGGCGGCTACATCCTCGGGCACGGCATCGCCGGCATTTCGGAAGCGGCGCTGCTATCGGCGCACGAAGGCTACAAAGTGATCTGCGTCGACTACCGCATGGCGCCCGAAGATCCCTTCCCTGCCGCGATCGACGACGCCTTTGCCGCTTATAAGGAGGCCGTCAAATCCTTCGGCGCTGAAAATATCGCGGTCTTCGGCACCTCGACGGGCGGCGGAATGACGCTCATCCTTGCGCTTCAGGCGCATGCTGCGGGCGTCCCCATGCCGGCCGCGCTCATTGCAGGCACGCCCTGGTCGGATATGGACAAAGTCGGCGACACGTACGCGACGAATGACGGCGTCGACAACATTCTCTGCACGTACGACGGCCTCATTGCGACCGCCGCTCAGCTCTACGCAGGCAAGGAAGACCTGAAGAATCCGTTCATATCGCCCGTTTATGCTTCGGACGAAGCCCTGAAGCACTTTCCTCCCACGCTCCTCGTCTCCGGCACGCGCGACTTGTTCCTGTCGAATACCATCCGCATGCACAAGCGCCTTCTCATGAACGACGCGCACGCCGAACTTGTCGTTTATGAAGCGCAGTCTCACGCGCAGTACTACCTCACGCCGGAAGCGCCCGAAACGGCCGAGCACTACGCCATCCTCGGGAAATTCTTGACGAGAACGCTGTTGAAGAAGTAAGCAATTACTTGCGCTTTGCTGCTCTGACGGTCGAGGTCTTCGGCGCTTGCTCAACCTTTCTGCCGGCACCGCGCAAAAGCGGCGCCGAAGTCTGCCAAGACCTCTCAGAGTCGTCTAAAATTCGGCTCCTTACTC
>CAZUXQ010000078.1:1059-7257 GCA_964624425.1 uncultured Sutterella sp. | reverse complement strand
GCGCGCAAGCAGGCGAAACGCAGAAGATGCTTCTTCGCGACAGCGAGCCATGGTACCTTTCCGAAGCGATCGGCAGCCTTCTCGAACCCATGCTCGACGCAATGTCCGACAAGGACATCCGCTTCAGCGTCGACGGTCTTGAAGGAACCGATGCCGGCTCCGAAAAGCCTGTTGAAGGCGTGAGCAGAACCGCCTTTGAAGCAATTCTGAGAAACCTTTTGGAGAACGCGCTTCGCTATGCGCCGCACGGCGGCGCAATTTCCGTGCATTTGGAAAGAACCGGCAAAGAGCTCCGCATCTCGGTGAAAGACTCCGGCCCCGGCATTCCGGAGGCGGAACGCGAACGCGTCTTCGATCCCTTCTACCGCATTGCCGGCACCAAAGCGCCAGGCACCGGCCTCGGTCTGGCCATCGTAAAGACATACGCCGACATGATCGGCGCAGTCATCGAATTGTCGGATGCCGATCCTGCAGCGGCAGCCAACCGCGGACTCTGCGCGCATGTCCGCATTCCGTGCGGCGCCTGCGCCTCCAAAGCCTGAGCAGCGAAACAGCCAAGCCCCCTGCCGCAAATGCAGGAGCCGCTCGTGCGCTGTGCAGAGCGGCTTTCATGTTCTCGCCGGACTTTCTGCCGGAAGCCCGCGGACAGCCGGCAGTCAGATCCGCATTAAGCGGCGAACTGCTTTTCGGCGAACTGCCAGTTCGCAAGCTTGTCGAAGAATGCATCGATGAAGCCTGCGCGAGCGTTGCGGTAGTCGATGTAGTAGGCATGCTCCCAAACGTCGATTGCAATGATCGGGGTCTTGCCTTCGGCAATCGGCGTGCCGGCATTGCTCGTATTTTCGACGGCAAGCGCGCCGTCGGCATTCTTCACGAGCCAGGTCCAGCCGGAACCAAAGTTGCCGGCGGCGTCCTTCGCAAACTGCGCCTTGAAGGCATCGAACGAACCCCAGGTCTTTTCAATCGCGGCGAGAAGCTCGCCTTCAGGCCTGCCGCCGCCGTTCGGCGTCAGGCACTGCCAGAAGAAGGAATGGTTGAAGTGCTGCGCGGCATTGTTGAAAAGACCGCCCGTGGCGCTGCAGATGATCTCTTCGAGGCTCCTGCCTTCGAATTCGGATCCCTTCAGAAGGCTGTTGAGATTTGCGACATAGGCGCGGTGGTGCCTGCCCCAGTGGAATTCAAGCGTTTCGCGGCTCATCGCCGGCGCGAGGTCGTCCATGCCGAAGGGAAGTTCGGGAAGCTGAAATTCAGTCATGAGAGTCTCCTAAAATTCTGTTTTCCGTGAGGGCGGCGCGCCCAAGATTTAGATTGATAAAATCATTAATCAAGTTTTAATAGTTCTGGTTAATGATATATGGATGCGTCAGTTGGTTTCGGAATGTATCCGAGATGCGCGCATCGTCAATCGGCCGGCCGGAAATGAAGCTGCCGCGGCCGGCTCGAAAAGAACCGTCCGCGGCAGCGCTCTCGCTGAACAGCAGAGACTCTCAAACTCTCTTTAGAAATTGTGCGTGATGCCTAAGCCGCACTGAAACCCCTTCTCCTTGGTCTTGCCGCCGTCGTCAGGCTTGACTTCCTGCTTGGAGTAGCCGAGACCGAGATAAAGGCTCGTTCTGGCGGAGAGCTCATAGTTGTGGAAGGCGCCGACGCCCCACTTCCTGACGTCGCCAGAAAACTTGCTGAATTCATTTCCCGAGTAATTGTAGAGATCGCCTTCGCCGTCCCCATACAAGACGCGCACCTGAAGTTCGCCGCCCATCACGGGGAAGGCGGAACCCAAATGCACGGCATAGCCGTCGATGTCGGCATACTGGCCGTCTTCGGCTTCAAAACCGGCAAAATTATTTTCATGCTTGCCGTACTGCACGCCGAAGAAAGGCTTCATGAAGCCCAAATCGTAGTTGAGGCCGAAGGACACGCCGAGCGCGTCATCGCGTCCGGACGCATAGACATTGTCGTTGCCGATGTCGAAATTGCGGTTGTAGAGAACCGAATCCACGACCAGCACGGCGGTCAAGTCGCCCATTTCAAACGTGGCGCCGACGGCAGCGTAGCGATCCTTGCTGCGGGAATGTTCGTCGTCGTCGCTGTTCGTGCCGAAAGAGTACTGAGCGAAGACCGTGAAGCCGCCGAATTCGGGCGACTGCAGCGTGATCATGTTGTCGTAGATGCCGCGGTCGAGCCAGTAGCCCGTGCCGACCCAGTCGCCGTAGCCGCCGTCCATCGAATCGGCGTTCGCAGTAAAGATGTTGTAGGTGCCGTCGCCGGACGTCAATGCGCCCATGCGGCCAAACGAAACCGCACCGAAGCGGCCGGACAAGGTCGCCTGAGCCTCCTTGTCGAAAAGACGGCCGTCATCGTCGCCGAAGGTGCCGGAGTCGGAATTGAAGCTGTTTTCAAGCGTGAAGCTCACCGTCATGCCGCCGCCGAGCTCTTCCGTGCCGCGCAGGCCGAAGATGGAATCGGTGCCGAAGCCCGACTGCATTTCAAACGATTTTTCGGACGATTCGCCCGAGGTCTTCGTATGCGTATAGACAAGGCCGGTATCGACCGTGCCGTAAAGCGTCACATCGGCTGCCGAAGCCGTTCCGGCAGCCGCCGCAAGCGCAAGAGCCAAAACAGCCTCTGCGGCAAAGGTTCTTTTCATCATTTGAGCTTTCTCCCTCAAGCAGGACGCGCCGAGCGCCGCCTCATCGGGCGTTTGCGCTCAAAAGCAGACTCAGCGCGTCCGTCTCTTTTGATCTTTTGATTATGACATCGAGAATAGTTCTCGTTATCCACAACGAATTATTGCGATCAATTCTTATTGTTGTCAATCGACCCTTGCGGCAATTTTGCGCTCTTCGCCAAAAATCAGACGGAACGGGAGCGCCCGTCAATGCCGGGCTGAACGCCTACGCCTTTTCGGAAGAAGTCGGCAAAATTTCGGCGTCTGCCCTGCCGTCGCCGAACCGCAGGCGCACGATCATGCCGGGCGCCAGATCCTTCGCCGACGTCGCGACGGCGCCGTCGGCGGCATAGACGAGCGCGTAGCCTTGGCGCAGCGGCCGATTCGGATCCAGCGCCTTGAGCGCGGCATCAAGGGCTCTCAGCCGGCGCTCCGCCTCCTTGATCTTCGCTCGGGGGTCGGGCGCAAGCCTTTCGGCCGCTTCAAGCCGCCGAGCCGCTCTATTCAGGATCAGGCGTTCGCTTCGGTTGAGGAGATCCGCATTCTTCGCGAAAGCTTCATGTTTGTCCCTGAGCATCGAGTCGGCCGCCTGACGGAAGCGCCGCTCGACTGCGAGCAACCGCTGACGAATGGGATCCAAAAATTCCGCCGCCGCGCGCAGCGGTCGTCCGGCTCGTTCGGTTCGAGCCGAAAGATCAGAAAGCAGGCGCGCAGTCATTCGATCCAGAGCAATGCCGGCGCTGCCGAGCCTTTCAGAAAGCCGCGCGACAATGATCGGCTTCTGCAGGAGCCGCGCCGCCGCTTCATCGAAGCGCTGCTCTGCGGATTGACGCTCTCGCTCAACGGCGCGCTTGAGGACGCTTTCGGCCTTCTCCAGACGCGTCAGCCATTCTTCAAGCGAAGGACCGACGGCTTCGGCCGCCGCAGTCGGCGTTGCCGCGCGAAGATCGGCGACAAAGTCCGCGATGGTGGCGTCGGACTCATGGCCTACGCCGGAAATTACGGGTGTTCGGCAGGCGAAGACGGCGCGGGCGAGCTTCTCGTCGTTGAAGGCCTGCAGGTCTTCATAAGCGCCGCCGCCGCGGACGAGAAGAATGACGTCGCAATGGGCGGCGTCGGCTCTTTGCAGCGCGCCGACAAGTTCCGCAGGCGCATCCGCGCCTTGAACGGACGCATCGAAATGAAGAATCTTCACCCAAGGCGTGCGGCGGCCGAGCGTTCGCTTCACGTCTGCAAAAGCCGCGGCCTGCGCGCTCGTCACGACGGCGACCCGCTTGGCAAAAACGGGAATCTCCTTTTTCAAGTCCGCGTCGAAGAGGCCCTCATCCCTGAGCTTTTTCTGCAGAAGAACAAAGGCCTCATAAAGAGAGCCGACGCCCGAACGGCGCCAGTTCGAGACAGTGAACGCGAGTGCGCCCGAGCCCTTGTAGACCGACGGCGAACCTTTGACCTCAACGGCGTCGCCCGTCTTGAAGAGCGGCCGGCCCGACTGCAGGCATTTGCCGACAGTCGTTCTCCACATGACGCACCTCATTCGGCTCGCGTCGTCTTTGAGCGTGAAGTAGACGTGTCCTCGGGACGAGAGATTCGCTTCTGCAACCTCGCCCTCGATCCAGACGCCGGCCAATTGCGGCGCCACCGCTTCGTGCAGAATGCCGACAGCTGCCGACACGCTCAGCGGCTTCTCGACGGCGGCGCCTTCAATTTGCCGTGATGCCGAAGACGGCGCGGGCGAAACGCAGCCCGCGCGCAAAGCTTCGCGCATCGCATTCGCGCGTGCCGGACGAAAAGCTTCCGAAGCCGAAGGCAAGAAAGAAGCGGATGAGGCGCGCGGCGATGATTCTCGAGACCCGCAGGCATCCCCGAAAGCCATTCCGCAAACCGGCATGCAGCCGACAGACTTTCGCGGGTCGCTCTCCCGAATGAGCGCGCCTGCCGCGCCGAATGCCGCAGTCCTGGCCCCGGCCGATCGTCCGGCTTTCGTCTCGAGCGGGCCGCCGGCCGCCGCGCATCCCTTCTTTGCCTGCATTCCCGCGGACGAGACGGCTTCGGCTTCCGCGAAAAGAGAATCGAAGTAGCTGTCGTCAAAACCCGGAAAGGGTGCATATCCGGAAGAACCGGAACCGTAGGAACGAGGCATTGTCAGACATTGAATGAGATGGAGACTTGAAGAATATCACCGAAAGCCGCCGATCCGAACGGCTCTTTTCGGCGCGCCGTCCCATGCGGCGCCGCGCACTCCGCTTCTGTTCCTCGAAAAGCGAAGCGTATCCGCAAAAATCTCATTTGCCCGAAAATTAGGCAAATTGAAATTTCTCATGCCCGGCATGCAGTTAGGCGCCTTCTCCTATGGTTGTCCACAAGGCTGGTCACTGATCTGTTGAAAATTCACAAGCTTTTCCACAGATTTCCAAGGTCGAAAATTCATCGCAGGCATCCTCGGACGCCGACTTTTCCACAAAAAGCCAAATGCATTTGTCAAGTGCCGAAAGGTCTGGCGCGAAGATCATTTTGAACTTCCTTCCACAGGGAATAGGCTAGTGCCGCAGGCAAATTAACGAATCGCAACGGTGCAGGAAAATTTTCAAACTCTCTGATTTATCAACGAGTTGGCGAAGTCGCCCACAGAAATCCACAAAGTTGTCCACAGAACGATCCTCGGATGCGCACAGCCAAAAACCGGTCGGCCGCATGAGTTTTTCCACATTTCTGCGGCGCCTCTGTCGAGCGCCGCAAAGAAAAGCGTCTCTGACGCTCAAGAAAAAGCGCGATAGTGAGCGCATACTTTCAGACTTGCGGAAAACTCTTCGCCGCCGCCGAAGCGCTGTTGAATCGAAGCGAAGGCTCATGACGGCCGCCGCCGTTGAAATCTCCTCGGCAATAGAAATCCTAAATAGATTCCGCCTGCCGATAGCGTGCATATTTCAGCGATCCCCCCGCCATGGTCAAAGTTTCGGGAAAACACTGCCGAATGTGCGCGTCCGAACAGCTTTCTTTCAGCCGCATTTCTTGAAGCCGATCACGAAGTCCGACGACAAACCGCCTCGAAGTCCCGAGGCAGGCGTGCAGACGCCGTGCCAACGCGGCGCAGCTCATGAAGAGATTCCGCGGAACCGCCCGCGTGCGCGCTCCCGTTCAGCAAGGCCTGAAGGCATTCGGCAAAGTCGGCGTGCCGACCAGTCAGTCCATTCCCTGCGCGTCGATTGCGGCGCCTTGAAACGCGCGTCTGCAGCGTCCAAAAACGATTTTCGCCCGGCTCGAACCAATGCCGCCGGATGCCGGCATCCCAACGCCCGCCGTTCCATTGAAGGACGGCGTCTTTGATGAGAAGCTTCCAGTGCGGCAGACGCTGAGAAGAAGCGAAAGCGAAGCTTGCGGATTCTTCTCTCGGCATTCAAACTCGGGTTGTCCGCAAAAATCTCATTTGCCCGAAAATCAGGCAAATGAAAATTTCTCATGCCCGGCATGCAGTTAAGCGCCTTCTCCTATGGTTGTCCACAAGGCTGGTCACTGATCTGTTGAAAATTCAC
>CAZUXQ010000078.1:0-959 GCA_964624425.1 uncultured Sutterella sp. | reverse complement strand
AGCGTCTCTGACGCTCAAGAAAAAGCGCGATAGTGAGCGCATACTTTCAGACTTGAGGAAAACTCTTCGCCGCCGCCGAAGCGCTGTCGAATCGAAGCGAAGGTTCATGAAGGCCGCCGCCGTCGGAATCTCCCCGGCAATAGAAACTCTGAATCGATTCCATCTTCCGATAGCGTACGTATTTCAGCAATCCCCCGCTATAATTGAAAATTTGGGAAAAGCATCGCGCTTCATCAAGTCGAGCGCTCTTCCGAACAGGCTTCCTTTCAGGCCGCATTCCTTGATCATTGCCGGGCTTTTCAAGCCGATCACGATGTCCGACGACAAACCGCCTCGAAGTCCCGAGGCAGCCGCTGACGCAGGCGCCCTCTCCCTCGCGCCCGGCTGCCTTCTCTGCGCGGAAACGCGCGCTCCAACCGCCTTCAGCGGCGGTCTCTTCTTCATCATTCATGCCGGCGCCGCGCCCGCATGGAAGGAGAAAGCGCGATGACCGCAGCCGCCAAGATCGAAGCATGGATGCACCGCCAATGGGCTCGCCGCGGCCTCATTCCGTGCCTTCTTTATCCGCTCTCGTTCGTCTACCGAGCCGCCGCTTCCGCCAAAAAGCGCAAGGCGGTTGCCGGACGCGCGCCCGTTCCCGTCGTCGTTGTCGGGAACATTTATGTCGGCGGCACGGGCAAAACCCCCGTGACGATCGCCCTCGTCCGCGCGCTGCGGACCCGCGGCTGGCATCCCGGCGTCGTTTCCCGAGGATTCGGCCGCAAAGAGGACGGCGTGCGTCTGGTAGCGCCCGAATCAAGCGCCGCGGAAGTCGGCGACGAACCGCTTCTCATCGCGCGAGAATCGCAGGCCCCGGTCGCCGTCGGGCGCAGCCGCCGCAGCGCCGCCAAACGCCTCCTTGCAGAACACCCGGAAGTAGACCTCATCATCTCCGACGACGGCCTGCAGCACTTCTCGCT
>CAZUXQ010000077.1:0-7342 GCA_964624425.1 uncultured Sutterella sp. | reverse complement strand
CGCTCGTTACGCCCGCCGGCGACCTTCTTACGAAAAGTTCGCTCGTTTTCTGGGCCGCGGACGATCCGGGCCTTGCCGTGCTTTCCCGAAAGCAGTCGATCAAGCGCCTGACGGATGCCGTTGAAGCGCTGGAAGAAAAGTCTGGCATCGCCGACGACGAGCGCCGGAGCGCCGCGAAAGCGGAAGCCGCCGCGAGAGAAGCGCTCGAGCTCGCCCGCCGCCGCGAAGCCGCTGCGCAGAGCCGCGCGCGCAAGGCTGAAATCGCCTGCCGCGACGAAGCTGCCGCTGCCGCTGCGTTTGCTCGCCGCGAGGCCGATTGGCGGCTTTCCAAAGAAGCGCTCGCGGCATCGCTCGCCGAGCAGCGTGCGGTCGTCGAAGAGACCTTCGGCCGAGTCGACGGATTTTCGGAGAGTCTGGAAGAGGCCGAAGCTGCTATGGCCGAAGCGTCCGGCAAGTCCGACCGCGCCTCGGCTCGCCTTGCGCAGCTGCGCCGCGACGAGGCGGCCGCTCGCCATGAAGCGGGCCTCATGCGCCTCACGTTCGATCAGACCTGTTCGCAGCTGGATAAAACGGCCTCGCGAATCGAGGAATTGAAGCGCGACATTGAACGCGAAGAAGCGCGCGAAAAGGATGCGCGCGCGGAACTCGCCGAGGACAAGGATGCGGCGCTCGAGGCCGACACGGGCAAACTCCTTCTCAAAGCCGAAGCGCTCGAAGCCGAGGCGCGCGAAGCGGCCGAGAAGGTTGCCGGCGCAAAAGCGAAGGCCGATGCCAGCGCGAAGATTGCGCGCGAGCTGCAGGCGCAGCTGATGCCGCTTTCCGAGTCGATTGGAACGAAGCGCGTTGCGGCCGAGCAAAAGAGCGCGCTTCTCGAACAGTTTTCCGAGCGTCTCGACGAACTCGGCGCCGACTGGACCGCGATGGCGGTGCTTGCGCAGAAGCGCCGCGTGAAGGCCGCGACCGTTCGCAACGAAGTGATGCGCCTCATGAACGAAATCGCCGCGCTCGGCCCCGTCAACCACGCCGCGCTCATGCACCTTGAAGAAGCCGAGCGCTCAATGGCCGAAACCGAAGCGCAGATCGACGACCTGCGTCAGGCGATCGAAACGCTCGAAGCCGCCATCCGCAAGATTGACGCCGAAACGCGCTCGAGAATGCGCGAGACCTTCAGGCGGGTGAACGAAAACTTTGCCGAAACTTTCAAGGGACTCTTTGGGGGCGGACACGCTGAACTGCAGATCGTCGGCGACGAAATTCTGCAGGCGGGCGTTGAAGTGGTTGCGCAGCCGCCGGGGAAGCGCAACGCGTCCGTCAGGCTTCTTTCCGGGGGCGAAAAGGCGCTCACTGCAACGGCGCTCGTCTTTGCGATGTTCAAGCTCAATCCTGCGCCGTTCTGTCTTCTCGACGAAGTGGACGCACCGCTCGATGAGGCCAATCAGAGCCGCTTGGCGCAGCTCTGCCTTGCGATGTCCGAAGCGACGCAGTTCCTCATCATCACGCACCATCGCGTGACGATGGAATACGCCGACGCCTTGATCGGCGTCACGATGAAGGAGCCGGGCGTCTCGCGCGTCGTTTCCGTCGACATCGACGAGGCCGTGCGCTGCGCCGGCAAAGGCGGCGTCGGCGGCGGGAACGAAGCCGCAAAGACGGGCTGATTTCGAAGCCGCATCGGGCTTGCCTGCGGTTTTTGAAGCGCGGCGATTTTCGACGAGGCTGAAGCATTTGCCGACGCACTCTTTCGAGCGTCTTTTCCCTGTACTTGCCGTAGAATGCACACTGCCGGCATTGCCGAGCGCGGCCGAATCCGCCGGCAATGCGTCCCGGGCGCTTGAGGAAAGCCTGCCGCGAGCCGTTGCGCGACGCTTTGCGCTGTATTTCCTGCCGCATTCCTCTCATCAATTTCCAATTTCAGCTCCGACACGGGGCGCCCTTACACCGAGCTTTTCATGCAGTTTTTGGAGCAAAACTCGACCATCATCGTTCTCGTCATCGCGGCCGTCATTGCGATTGGCCTCATCTTCTGGCGCTCCAAGCGCGAAGAGCGCAGGTCTTCCAAAGAATCGGGACTCGGCATAGCGGCGCAGAACAAGGCTGCGGATGTTCTCGCGGGGCCTGAAAAGCGCGCTTCGGCCGATGAGCGCCTCGAACCCGAATTGGCTGCTTCAACCGGCTTCGATGAATTTCCCGAAGATGATGCGCCCGCGCTGAAGGCAATTGATCCGACGCTTGCGCCGTCCGAAGAGCCGCCCGTTTATCGAGAAGAAGCCCGTCAGATCCGCGACGCCGAAGCCAAGAAGGCCGAGGAAGCCGAAGAGCTCCGCCTCTTGCAGAGGAGGCCTCCCGTTGACGAAGACGTCGAGTGGGTGCTCGACATTTCGCCCAAGGAAGGGCTGCAGTTCTCCTTGGGCGGCGTGCAGGCGCTCGCCCAGGAAATGAAGAAGCTGCATCTGCCGCTTCTCGTGCGCATCTGGGCGCAGAGCTCCCGCGACGGCCTCTACTATGAAGCGGAAAAGCTCTCTTCCCCGGCGCGTCACGTCGTTGCGGCCATGGTGCTTGCCAACCGCGCGGCGAAGCTCGACGAAGTGATGGCTTCGGGCTTCTATCAGGTGCTCGATCAATCGGCCGCTCAGAGCGACGTTGCCGTACGCCGCCGTCTCGAGCCGATGCAGGCCGCGCATCGCAGCGCGCAGCTCAAGGACTTCATCGACTACTACAGCCTCGCCTTCAATGTGCTCATCGAACCTACCGATCCAAGCGCGCCTTTTACGGTCGAAATGATTGACGAAGCCGCGCGCGCTGCCGGCTTCGAATTGGGGAGCGGCTGCTGGCAGTACCGCATCGAACCGGCGGACCGCGAACCCGTCATCACGCTCGCGTTCGGCGAAGGCGGCACGAAGAGCCTTGCGCTCACGCTCGACGTTCCGCTCGCGAACCTTGATCGCGGAGATCTGCGCCTTCTGTTCTCGCTTGCAAATCACCTTGCCTGCGCGCTTCATGCCGTCTGGCTCGACATGGCTCACAACCCGATCGACGCGGGCGGCGCCATGCTCGTCGAGGCGCAGATCCGCGCCCGAAACGAAGAAATGGCCAAGAGCGGCGTCGAAGCCGGATCCGAGCGCGCGAAGCTTCTTTTCGCCCGCAGCGCCTGACGTTCGTCCGCAGGTCGGCGGCGCCGATTCCTTCGGGCCGGCGCCTCCTCAATTCGGACGTGCGGCGGTTCCTGATTTTCATCGAGGCCTTCGTCTTTTGGAATTTGAAGCCTCGCAGAACGGATACGGTCGATATGCAGACAACTGACGACTTGCAGAACTCGCTTTTCGGCGAGCCCTTTGGCGAGAATGCGGGCGACTCGGCGAAGGGCGCCGAAGCGAAGATGCGCGGACTCGAAAAGCTTCTCGAAAAATGGAATTACGAGTATTACGTTCTCGACAATCCGAGCGTGCCCGACGCCGAATACGACCGCGTCTTCAATGAACTTTCGGTGCTCGAGGAAGAGCATCCGGAATTCAAAAGCAAAGCTTCGCCGACGCTTCGCGTGGGCGGCGCCGTCAGGGCGGGGTTCTCGAAGGTCGTGCATGCAATGCCGATGCTTTCGATTCACACTGAAACGGACTTTTCGGAAGCGGGAGCCATGAATTTCGATGCGCGCGTCAAGAACGCGCTCGGCATTGAAGAGATGGGCGGGGAGATTGAATACGACTGCGAACTGAAGTTCGACGGGCTTGCGACGAATCTGCGCTACGAGGACGGCATGCTCGTGCAGGCTTCGACCCGCGGCGACGGTGCGACGGGCGAAGACGTGACGGCCAATGCGCTCACGATCCGCACGATTCCGCTCAGGCTCGAAGGCAGGGACATTCCCCGCGTGCTCGAAGTCCGCGGAGAAGTCATCATGCATCGCGTCGACTTCGAAGCCTTGAATCGCCGTCAGGTCGAAGAAGGGCAGAAAGCTTTCGCAAATCCGCGCAATGCCGCCGCGGGGTCTCTTCGTCAGCTTGACCCGAAGGTGACCGCGAAGCGTCGTCTGCATTTCTATGCCTATGCTTTGGGCGAAGTTTCGGAAGCCTTCTCCGAGACGCAGAGCGGCGTGCTCGATCGCTTCGAGGAGCTCGGCTTTCCTGTCGCGAAGATGCGCCGCACCGTCAAAGGCGGCGCGGAACTTGCAAAATTCCACCGAGATGTCGAGGCGATGCGCGAGACTCTCCCCTTCGACATCGACGGCGTGGTCTACAAAGTCAACAGTCTCGAAAGCCAGGCGCGGCTCGGCTTCGTCGCGAGGGAGCCTCGCTGGGCCTGCGCGCACAAGTATCCGCCGCAGGAAGCGCTCACAATTCTCGAAGCGATCGAAGTGCAGGTGGGCCGCACCGGGAAGCTCACGCCCGTCGCAAAGCTGCGGCCCGTCTATGTGGGCGGCGTCACCGTTTCGAACGCTACGCTTCACAACGAAGACCACATTGCGGAACTCGACATCCGAATCGGCGATACGGTCGTCGTGCGCCGCGCGGGCGACGTAATCCCGGAAGTGCTCCGCGTCGTGCCCGAACGCCGGCAGCCCGGTGCAATCCCCTTCGAAATGCCGAAGGTTTGTCCGGTCTGCGGCAGCGCCGTCATTCGCGACGAAGAGGAAAAGGACATGCGCTGCGCGGGCGGACTTGTGTGCCCCGCGCAGATGAAGCTCTCGATCGTGCATTTCGCTTCGCGCCGCGCGATGGGCATCGACGGCCTCGGAGAAAAGATCGTCGAAATGCTCGTCGACGAAGGGCTCGTGAATACGCCCGCGGATCTCTTCACGCTCACGCACGAAGCGCTGACGGCGCCGACCAATGCGGCCAAAGATGCCGAGAAGCCTGTGAAGCGCATGGGTCCCAAGGCAGCGCAAAATCTGCTCGACAACATTGCCAAAGCGAAGAGCACGACCTTTGCGCGCTTCATCTTTGCGCTCGGCTGCCGTCACGTCGGCGAAGCAACGGCTCTGGGCCTGGCGCAGCATTTCGGCACGCTCGCCGCGTTGGAAGCGGCCGACAAGGAGAAGCTCCTTGAAGTCGAAGACGTGGGCGAAGTGGTCGCCGAAAGCGTTGAGGCGTTCTTTAAGGAGCCGCACAATCGGAAAGTGATTGAAGCCCTCATTCGCGAGGGCGTCGCATGGCCGGCCGTGCAGAAGATCGTGCGCGAAGAAGGCGGCGTTGCCGGGAAAACCTTCGTTCTTACAGGCGCCCTGCCGAGCTTGTCGCGCGGCGAAGCGAAAGATTTGCTGATCGCAGCGGGCGCCAAGGTGTCGGGTTCGGTGAGCAAAAAGACCGACTACGTCGTTGCGGGCGCCGAAGCGGGCTCGAAGCTTGCCAAGGCCGAAGCGCTCGGCGTCAAGGTGATCGACGAAGAAGAAATGAGAAGGCTTCTTGCATCCTGATCGACGGCAGGGAGTCGGCAGCAGAAGAAGGAAAAGGAATTTGTCATGTTTGCATTGATCGGCGGGTCGGGCTTCGTCGGCAACGACGTCATCACGGTCGAAGAAGAAATCGACGTGACGACGCCTTACGGCTCCACATCCGCCCCCATTCAGTTCGGACTTCTCGGCGGGACGCGAATCGCATTCCTGCGCCGCCACGGCGCGAATCACGAATATCCGCCGCACCTCGTTCCTTCCCGCGCGAATCTCTGGGCGCTCAAGAAGTGCGGCGTCGAAGGCGTCGTGGCCGTCTCGACCGTGGGCGGCATTGCGCCTGCATTGAGGCCGGGCGGCTTGGCCGTGCCCGATCAGCTGATCGACTACACTTGGGGGAGAGCGGCGACGTACTACGACGAAGCCAAGGCAGGCTTCGCGCACGTCGACATGACGAATCCCTTCGATTCCGGCATTGCAGGGAAGCTTCTCTCCGCCGCGAAGCGCTTGGGCAAGACGATCAATCCCAACGGAGTCTATGCCTGCACGCAGGGTCCGCGGCTTGAAACGGCCGCCGAAGTGCGCCGCATCGCTCGAGACGGGGCCGACATGATCGGCATGACGCTTTATCCGGAATGCGCGCTCGCGCGCGAGCTTGGAATCCCGTTTGCAGGGATATGCGTTTCGGTCAACCACGCGGCCGGCATGGGCGATTCTGCGCAGGGCATCGATTTCGAAAGCCTGAAGTCCTTGGTCGGCAAGGCTGTGCTCGAAGCGGTCGACATCGTGCGGGAGATGGTGGCTTTTGAGGCGAAGGCCGGCTGATTGCGGCCGCACGGGTCCGCAGGCGGGCATCAATGCCGCAGCGGCGTGATGATCAAAAAAAGGCGGCGGATGGCAACCATCCGCCGCTTCAGGAGACCCCGGAACAATTTGCCGGCGGAGAAGACCGGCGGGTTCAGTCGGCGTTTCCTCATCTGCGTTTGAGCCGTGAACCCCGCACCCTGACGCCGACCCCTCAGCGCTGTTGATTGGGTGCCTTGTTCCCTTGGAATGAATATTACATGTAATGAGAATTATTTTCAACGGCATCCAAGAGTTTCTCTGCGTCATATGCAGCAGAATGTATCAGGCCGTTGATGCTTTTTCTCAAGGAGGCGCTCGAGACGAAGAAGGCCGCCCGTTGCCGGACGGCCTTTGAGAAAAGCGGATTCGATCCGGCGGTCAGGCCGGCAGCAGATCAACCTGTTCGCGCAAGTGATTCGCAAGAAGCGTCTTCGCCCGTTCTTCTTCGCCGCACTTGATGGCGTGAAGCAGTTCGCGCTCCTTGTGCGCAATATCGAGAAAGAAGTCCGGATCGTTTTGCGGAAGGTGCGAGGTTGTCTTTTCGAAGTACGTCACGAGAGCGCCCGAGAAGACCTGAAGCACGCGGTTGCCGCAGGCTTCGAGAAGGAGCAGGTGAAATGTGCGGTCCCAGCGGTCGGCTTCGTCGGTATCGGCTGCATTGGCTTCGATGCGGTTGATGGCATCTTCGAGACGGCCGAGAAGCGCCGGCGTCATGCGGCGGATGGCGAGCGGAATGATGTCCACTTCGATCAGAAGACGCGCCTCAATGAATTCGCGGATGTCGAAATTCGCGATGTCCATTTGCACCTGAATCTGCGAGGAAAGGTTCTTCGGACCGAGAGCGTTGATCGTCATGCCGCGCTTCGGAGCGCGGTCGACGACGCCCATCTGCGAGAGCACGGAAAGGGCCTTGCGCACCTTGTAGCGCGTGACGTTGAAGTGCTTGGCGAGTTCGGTTTCCGTGTCGATGCGCCCGCCCGCTTTGGCCTGGCGGAGGATGTGCTTGTGGATGTCGCGGAAAAGCGTGTCTTCGTCGGAAGCGACGGCGGCGTTCACATAGTCTTGATTATCCACAACGTATCCTCACGGGGTTGATGCGCCTGCTCCCGCCGG
>CAZUXQ010000076.1:0-7343 GCA_964624425.1 uncultured Sutterella sp. | reverse complement strand
CGGATGCGGGGCGCGGCCTCGGCGTTCACCAAGGCGACCTTGAAGAAGGGCGCATAGTTTGGAAGAAAATCGGCGAGTGCGCGGCGCTCTTGGGTCGGCGTGATGCCGCCCGCCGCAAAATCGAATTTGCCGCCCAGAAGATCGCGCTCCAGCGTGGGCCAGGACGTCTCGACGAATTCCACCGTGCGGCCGAGATAGGAGCCGAGAAGTTCGGAGAGCTCGACGTCGTGCCCCTGCAGCCCGCCTGCCGTGCGGATTGCAAAGGGTCGATAGTCGCCGGGCAGGCCCACGCGAAGCGGAGCAGGACCGCTCGGGCGGGAGGCGATATGCGAGGAGGCTGAAAAGGGCTTGACGTACGGCATGGTGCACATTATGCGCGTCTTTTCCGCTGATTGACGGCAGAGGGGAATTGTTCCGAGCGATCGAGAAAAACCCGAAATTGTTGCTGCGGCTACAGACGGCAGGCGCTCTGCAAGCTAAGCTTCTGCCGGAATGTCATGTGGATGCGGCGCTCGGCCGAGTTCTGCAAGGATTGCCGGAATCGAGAGAGGCTGCGTCCGAGAGAGAAAGGAGAAAGACGTATGACAAAGATTCGCTTTGCGCTCACGGCTGCCGCTGCCGCCGCAGCGGTTCTTCTCAATCCCGCCCTGGCCGCCGATCAGACGATCACGACCGACGTGGTGGTGCTGGGCGCCGGCGCTTCGGGGACGGCCGCCGCTTGGGCCGCCGCCGAAAAGGGCCTCAAGGTCGTCACGCTTGAAAAGGCGGCGATGCCGGGCGGCACGGGCCAGTTCAGCGAAGGCATCTTCGCCGTCGAGAGCTCGCTGCAGCGCGACTGGAACTACGGCCTCACGAAGGACCAGGCCTTCACGCTCATCATGAATTACGGCCACTGGCGCGGCAACGCCCGCATGGTGCGCGCCTTCGTCGACCGCTCGGCCGACACGATCGACTGGATGATCAAGAACGGCGTCAAGTTTGAGAAGCTGTTCTCGAACTATCCGAACGGCCTCTACACGTGGCACATTTATGAAGGCCGCGGCGCGGGCTGGATCAAGCTCTTCCAAGAGAAGTACAAGGCGGCCGGCCAGACGCTCATGACGGGAACCTGGGGCGAGAAGCTCATCATGGAAGACGGCAAGGTGGTCGGCGTCGAGGCCACGAACAAGGCGGGCGACAAGATCACCGTCCGCTCCAAGGCGACCGTGATCGCCACGGGCGGCTTCTTCGCCAATAAGGAAATGCGCGAGAAGTTCCTGCGCTTCCCGGATGCCGACGGCCTCGCGCAGACGGGCAAGACGGGCGACGGCATCCGCATGGCCTGGGCCGCAGGCGCCGGTCAGGAAGGCACCGAAGTGCAGGCATCCTACCGTCCAGGTCCGCGCGGCGTGAGCACGACGAATCACGTAAGCGCTACGGCCAAGCAGCCTCATCTTTGGCTCACGCCCAAGGGAGAACGCTTCTGCGACGAAAAGATCATGCTTGAATGGCCGTTTGCGGGCAATGCGCTCGAACGCATCGGCGGCACGATGTACGTCGTCTACGACCAGAAGACGCTCGACCACATGGAAAAGGATCAGGGCATCGATCTCGGCGTCGGCGTGATGGTGCCGGTGGGCACGAAGCTCGCCAACTTCGAAAAGGAATGGGACGATGCGGCGAAGGCCGGCTGGGCTTTCAAGGCTGATACGCTCGACGAGCTCGCGAAAATGACGGGCATGGATCCGGCGAAGCTGAAGAAGACGGTCGACGACTACAACGGCTTCTGCCGGGTGCGTCACGACGCGGAATTCGCAAAGGATCCGCAGTATCTGCGCGAAGTGAAGACCGGGCCCTTCTATGCGATCAAGTCCGTGGCGAGCACGCTCGGCACGCTGGGCGGCATCAAGGCGAACGAACGCTTTGAAGTCGTCACGCAGAATGAAGATCCGATTCCGGGCCTCTATGCGGCCGGCAACGACGTGGGCGGCATGTACGGCGACTCGTACGACCTTCTGATGGCCGGCTCTACGGTGGGCTTTGCCGTCAACTCCGCGCGCATTGCGGTGGATTCGGCCGAGGAATACATCAAGGCGATGAAGTAGCCGCCTGAACGATCCGGCAGGGAAAATGCGGCGCGGGCCGGCCGAATTCGGCAGGCTTTGCGCCGCTTTTTTTTTCATTTGCGCTGATGGAGCCTCAGCCGGCTGCTTCGGGCCTTTCCGCCAGCCAATCGTCGGGCTCGGCCAGAAGCGTTTCGGCGATCCAGACTCGGCGGCGTCTGCGGGCGGCAAGTCCCGCCTTCGCCAGGCCGCTCCAAATCTTGGCGACGCTCACGCGGTTCAGGTTCAGCGCTTCGCCGATGAGTTTCGCGCTAAGCGCGATCGGCAGCGCCCGAAAGCCCGGCATCTCTCTCTCGCAGGGCGTCTCGAAGCGCCAGCGGCCGGCGGCGCGGTCGGCGTCGGCCATGGCGATGAAGACCTTGCAGAAGACGATGAGCCTGTCGCGCGGAGCGCGCGTGAAGTTGGCGACCATGCCTTCGACGAGAGACTCTTCCTTGGCGATGACGTTTCGGATTTCAAGCCGGGCAAGCGCCGGGTCGGCCTCGATCGCATCCTGCAGAACGACGGGCGCAAGAATGCGCACGGTCGAGGGCGTCAAGGCGCGCGTAAAGACATTGCAGCGGCTTCCGATCGCGGCCGTCATGTCGCCCATGGTGCGTCCGGGCAGAATCGTTGAAAGAATGATCGGCCTCCTCCCGAAGCCTTGGCCCGCATAATACGCGCAAAGGCCTTCTTCGAGAAGAAAGAGCCGCATGTCATCGCCGCCGCGTTTCAGAGTCTCGCCCTTTTCGATTCGGCGAAGCGTGCCGTGCTCGAGAAAAAGCTTCCGGAAAGGTTCGGGCTCGGGCGGCAGGAAGTAGGGGAGCGGCGTAAAAATGCGGCGCATTGTCGGGATATCTCAGAGGTCGACCTCGACCACTACCGGCGCATGGTCCGAAGGCTGTTCGTTTTTTCTCGGGCTCTTGTCGATGGAGGACGAGCGAACGGCGTCCTTGAGCGCGTCCGAAACGAGGAGGAGGTCGATGCGGAAGCCGTTGTTTTTCTCGAACGCGCGCTGACGGTAGTCCCACATCGAGAAGCTCCTCGGAGGCTGCTCGAAAAGCCGGAAGCTGTCCGTGAGGCCGGCCGACAGGAGGCGGCGGTAGGCGGCGCGTTCCGGCGGCGAGCAGAGAATGCCTTCGGCGCGTTCGGCCGGATCGAAGACGTCTTCGTCTTCGGGCGCGATGTTGAAGTCGCCGCCCACAATGAGGCGGGGCGTTTCCCGAAGCATCGCGCGCACGGTCTTGTCGAGAACGGAGAGCCAGTCGAGCTTGTAGAGGTACTTGCTTGAGCCGACGGCCATGCCGTTCGGGACGTAGCAGCCGCAGAAGCGCACCGGATCGCCGCCGTCCGCAGGCGCGAGCGTCGCGGCCGCGAAGCGCCGCTGGTCGTCGGGCCAGCCGGGAAGGCCGAGAATCGCATTTCCCCGCAGCGCGAGCCTTTCTCTCTTTGCCAAAAGCGCCACGCCGTTGTACTTGGGCTGACCCGCGAAGCGCGCGTCGTAGCCCGCGGCTTCGATCGCGGCCTTCGGGAAGGCTTCGTCCGTCATTTTGGTTTCCTGCAGGACGAGCGCGTCGGGCGCGGAGGCTTGAAGCCAGTCGAGCACCTGCGGCAGGCGGACATTGAGCGAATTGACGTTCCAGGAGGCGAAGCGGTAGAGAGACATGCTTGTGTCGTTCTTGGATGCTGTTCGGATTCATTTCGGCCGCGCTGCGGCATTGCCGTCATCTTGGCATATTTTTGAGCGCGCGATAAGAGCTCGGCGCAAATCGGAATTGACGCAAATGCGGTGCTTTTGCGCGGCCTTCCTGCCGTCTGAGCGCATTTGTTCAATTGGCTTTCGATCTTGTCGCCAAAAATAAGCCAATAAAATCAAGGAATTATATTTTAAGGCTGCATCAGCCCGCATAGGATGAAGCGCTTACTTCAAGATTCGCGGGCAAAGCGCTCGCTCTCTAAAATGTAGCGGCGCTTTGGATGCGCGCTTCGGGGCGCCTCGCGAAGCGTCGGACGAAGACGCCGGACGCCAAGCTCCCGACTGAGCGCTTTAGAAAATCAATTTGGAGTCTTTCCATGCCTTTCAATCTCAAGAACCGCAGTCTTCTGAGCCTCGTTCACCATACGCCTGCCGAAATCGATCATCTCGTCGACCTCGCGATCGACCTCAAGAAGGCCAAGCGCATGGGTGCGGAAGTCAAGCGCCTTGAAGGGAAGAACATCGCGCTTGTTTTTGAAAAGACGTCGACGCGCACGCGAAGCGCCTTTGAAGTGGCCGCCTGCGATCAGGGCGCGCACACGACCTTCTTCGATCCGAAGTCCTCGCAGTTCGGCCACAAGGAAAGCGTGAAGGATTCGGCGCGCGTCCTCGGGCAGATGTACGACGCGATCGAATACCGAGGCTTCTCTCAGAAGACTGTCGAGGAACTGGCCGCCTATGCGGGCGTGCCGGTTTTCAACGGCCTCACGGACGAGTGGCACCCGACGCAGATGCTCTGCGACCTGATGACGATGAAGGAAAGCTGCGGCAAGGCCTGGAAGGACATTTCGTTCGCCTACATGGGCGACGCACGCTTCAATACCGGGAATTCGCTCCTGATGGTGGGCGCCAAGATGGGCATGGACGTGCGCATCGGCGCGCCGAAGGAATACTGGCCGAGCGCCGAGCTCGTCGCCATGTGCGAAGAATTTGCCGAGGCTTCGGGCGCGAAGATCACGCTTACGGAAGATCCCGTCGAAGCCGTCAGGGGCTGCGACTTCATTCACACGGACATTTGGGTTTCGATGGGCGAACCCAAGGAGGTCTGGGCCGAACGAGTCGCGAAGATGATGCCCTATCAGGTGAACGCAAAGCTCGTCGCCGCAGCCGGAAACCCGCAGGTGAAGTTCATGCACTGCCTGCCGGCCTACCACAATGCTGAAACGGCCGCGGGCGCCGAGATCATCAAGCAGTACCCGCAGCTTGCCGACGGCATCGAAGTGACCGAAGAGGTCTTCGAGTCGGCGGCGTCGATCGTTTTCGAGCAGGCGGGGAATCGTCTCCATACGATCAAGGCCGTGATGGTCGCGTCGCTCGCTTGACGGCGGCGTCCCGGCGCGCGTTCGGCGGCGAAGTCTCGGGAAGCGGAAGAAAGCGCCGCTCCGCGGCGGAAGCGATGCTCTTTGCCGCCGTGCTTCCTCAGGCGGCTTTCCGGCTTCAGTTTTTGAGGATTCCCGTAAGGCGCAGGAGCGGCTCGATGCTCGGCTTCCTGCCGCGGAATGCCGTGAAGCTTTCGATGGCGTCGCGGCTCGAGCCGCGCTCGAGAATTTCGGCGAGGAAGCGTCGGCCCGTCTCCGGATTGACGACGCCCGCTTCTTCGAACGCTTCGAAGCAGTCCGCCGACAGCACTTCGGCCCACTTGTAGCTGTAGTAGCCTGCAGCGTAGCCGCCTGCGAAAATGTGAGAAAAGCTCTGCGGGAAGCGGCTGAAGGCGGGAGGAAAGACGACGGCGACTTCTTCGCGGACGCGGTCGAGAAGGCCCTGCACCGATTCGGCCTTCGGATCGAATTCGGTGTGCAGAAGCATGTCGAAGAGCGCGAATTCGACCTGACGCACGCAGGCAGCGCCCGCTTCGTAGTTTTTCGCGGCGAGCATCTTTTCGAAGAGCTCGTCGGGAAGCGGTTCGCCTGTTTCAACGTGCGAGGAAATGCGCTTCACGACGGCCTTTTCCCACGCGAAGTTTTCGAGAAACTGGCTCGGCAGCTCGACGGCATCCCATTCGACGCCGTTGATGCCTGAGACGGCCGCTTCGGTCTGCGCCGTGAGAATGTGGTGCAGCGTGTGGCCGAATTCGTGAAAGAGCGTCGCCACTTCGTCGTGCGTCATCGTGGCGGGCCTACCGTCCACGGGCGCAGCGAAGTTGCAGACGAGATAGGCGATCGGCGTTTCGAGCCTGCCGCCGCGGACGACGCGCGTCCGCTCGCCGTCCATCCAGGCGCCCGAACGCTTGCCTGCTCTTGCGTAGAGGTCGGCATAGAAGTGAGCGATCGCTTCGCCTCCGCGCCGCACTTCAAAGCACTTCGCGTCCGGGTGCCAGACGCTCGCGTCGATGCGGCGGATTTCGACATTGAAGAGTCTGCCCGCGAGCGCGAAGAGGCCTTCGAAAACGGCCGGTTCCGCAAAGTAGCGCTTCACTTCGGCGTCCGAATAGCTGTAGCGCGCTTCACGGAGCTTTTCGGCGGCATACGCGCGGTCCCAGGCCTGAATGTCTTCAAGCCCGAGCTCGGTCTTTGCAAACGCATCGACTTCCGCGACGTCTTCGAGCGCCTTGGGCCTCGAGCGCGAAGCGAGGCTGCGAAGGAACTTCAGAACCTCGTCGGGATCCTCGGCCATTTTGGTTGCGAGCGACAGTTCGCCGTAATTCTTAAAGCCCAGAATCGACGCTTTTTCGGCGCGCAGCGCAAGGATTTCGGACATGAGCGCCGTGTTGTCGTACCTGCCGCCGTCGAATTCCGAGGCGCGCGTCGAGAAGGCGCGGTAGAGCTTTTCGCGAACCGCGCGGTTTTCGCAGTACTTCATCGCCGGAAGGTAGGACGGAAACTGCAGCGTGATGCGCCAGCCTTTTTCGCCTGCGGCTTCGGCGTTCGCCTTGTAGAGCGCGAGCGTTTCCTTCGGGATGCCTTTGAGTTCGTCCTCGCTTTCGACCGTGAGCGCATAGGCGTTCGTCGCGTCGAGGAGGTTCTCGCTGAACTTCTGCGACGCCTGCGAGAGCGCCCGGCCGATTTCCATGACGCGGGCGCGCTTTTCTTCAGGCAGCGCCGCGCCCGACAAGACGAAGTCGCGGATTTCGCGGCGAATGATGCGCTGGCGCACGGGCGAGAGCGAGGCGAATTCGCCGCTCGCTTCGATCGCCTTGTACTTCTTGAAGAGGCGTTCGTCCTGCGAAACGCGAAGGAAGAGTTCCGTCGCCTTGGGAAGCGCCGCATTGAAGGCTTCGCGCAGCTGCGGGGTGTCGGCCACCGACTGCAGATGCCCGACGGCGCTCCAGGCGCGGCTGAAGTCAAGCGTCGCTTCTTCCAGAGGCTCGACTGCAGCCTCCCAGGCCGCAGGCGTCTCGGGCGCAGCGGCCTTTTCAAGCGCGGCTTCGACGCGTGCGGCAAGCGCATCTACGGCGGGCGCGACGTGTTCGGGCCTGACGGCGGCGTAGTCGATGAAGCCGTCGAGCGCGAGAAGCGGGTTCGGAGCTTCTTCTTTTGTTGGCAAATTCCTGATCGTCATGGTTCACT
>CAZUXQ010000075.1:0-7373 GCA_964624425.1 uncultured Sutterella sp. | reverse complement strand
CATCAATGAAAATCTCGAGAAGAATGAAAAGGCGCCGTCCCTGAAGCGGGGCGGCTGCCGACAGTTTACTGCTTCTGCGCTCGCACGGATGAAGATGCCAGGGCCGGACTGCAGGGCAAAGAGCCGTAGCTTTGATTCAGGACGACGAGCTGCATCGAGAAGCGGCCGCAGTCTGAATGAATGAAGGTCCAGGGCTGACGCATGAACAAAAGCGTCGGGAACCGTTCCGGCAGGCTTTCGGCATTCAGACGCTGCATGCGGTCCCGGCTGAATGCAGCATCGAGCCCCCGGCGAAGCGAATTTTTCAATGCCCCGGCGGCCTCGAACGGCTCGCAGGAGCTGTCGAGCAATATGCCGTTCGGCAAAATGCGGCGAAGAGACGACGGCTCCGGAAGCTTTGTCCGCGCTCTCCGCCGCGGCCCTGAACGATGCGGCCTTCGCTCAGACCCGCCCATTTCTTCTGTACGGCTTGACTCAGGAAGCTGCCGGGCAGCGCTCCGACGAGGCGGGTCTCAGCGCGTCTGCGTCTTTTGCCGAGTGCTGCTCGGTGGGGCGGGGTCGAGCAGACCGACAGAATGACGACGGCGATTGCGGCCGAAAGCAGAACCAAAGCACGAAGCGCGAGAATGCGGAGCATGTGTTGCTCGGGAAGACGGCGCTGTCTTCAAGGATGCCTGGAGAGGACTTGCGGCGCCTTGACGGAGCGCCCCGTTTGTTGGGTAAGCCTGAATGCCTAGAAAGCCTTGAAGCCCTATGCCGTCGGCTTGAATCTTGCTAGAGTTCAAGAAGAGTTCAAGAAGAACAAATGGATTCGTTATGCCGAAAGCGCTTTGCGGCGCAGATGCGAAGGAGAATTGCACGCCGCATCCGTCGCGCTTTCGGCGCAGCCAATTGGAGGCTTCGCTTGCTACAGATTCGTATTCACGGCCGCGGCGGCCAAGGCGTCGTGACGGCGGCGGAGATGCTTGCGCTCGCCGGATTCATGGAGGGCCACTACGCCCAGGCGTTTCCGAGCTTCGGCTCGGAACGAACGGGCGCGCCCGTCGTGGCGTACGCCCGCTTGTCCGACAAGGAAATTCGCCTGCACGAACCGATCGTCGAACCCGACGCCGTACTCATTCAGGACAGAACGCTCCTCGAAAACAAAGATCTCTTCGAGGGCTTGCGGCCCGACGGCTACGTGCTCGTCAACTCGAGCCGGACGCCCGAAGCGCTCGGCCTCGGGGAACTCGTCGAAAAGCTTCCCGCAGGACGCGTTCTGACCGTTCCCGCGACGAAATTCGCGCTCGAACTCATCGGCCGGCCGCTGCCGGGCGCAGCGATGCTCGCGGGACTTGCCGCCATGACCGGCACGATGAAGATTGAAAGCGTTCAGGCCGCCTACGGCGAAAAGTTCAAGGGCCGCGTCGCTCAGGCCAATGCCGAAGTCGCCGCGCTTGCATACCGCTGCGTGCAGGAAAAGCTGGGAGGAGATCATGCTTAAGCAGCTCGAGGGCAGCCAGGCCGTTGCTCAGGCCGTAGCGCTCTGCCGTCCGGAGGTGATCTGCGCCTATCCGATTTCGCCGCAGACGCACATTGTTGAAAATTTGGGTCTTCTCTGCCGCCAAGGTCGTCTGAAGGACTGCGAGTACATCAACGTCGAAAGCGAATTCGCCGCGATGTCCGTGGCGATCGGCGCTTCGGCCGCAGGCTCCCGCGCCTATACGGCTACGGCGAGCCAAGGCCTTCTCTATATGGTCGAAGCCGTCTACAACGCAGGCGGTCTGGGACTGCCAATCGTGATGACGGTCGCCAACCGAGCCATCGGCGCGCCGATCAACATCTGGAACGATCATTCGGACTCGATGAGCCAGCGCGACAGCGGCTGGATTCAGCTTTTCGCCGAGTCGAACCAGGAAGCAAGCGACCTTCATATACAGGCCTTCCGAATCGCCGAAGAACTTTCGATTCCCGTGATGGTCTGCATGGACGGCTTCGTTCTCACGCATGCTTTTGAGCGCGTCGACATTCCGGCTCAGGAAGAGGTCGATGCTTTTCTGCCGCCTTATGCGCCTCGTCAGGTGCTTGACCCGGACGATCCTTATTCCATCGGCGCGATGGTTGGTCCCGAAGCCTTCACGGAAGTGCGCTGGCTCGCGCATGACCGCATGCTCAAGGCCGTCGGCCTGATCGAGCGCGTCGGCAGGGAATTCAAGGAAAAGTTCGGACGCGGCTCCGGAGGACTCATCGGCGAATACCGTCTTGAAGATGCAGAAATCGCAATTCTCGCGATGGGCGCGACATTGGGCACCATCAAGGACGCCGTCGACGAAATGCGCGAGGCGGGCATCAAGGCGGGCGTTCTTTCGCTCAAAAGCTACAGGCCTTTCCCGTACAAGGCAGTCCGCAGCGCTTTGCGGAACGTGAAGACCGTCCTTGTCATGGAGCGCATGATCAGCGCGGGCGCCGGCGGCGCTCTGGCGCTTGACGTCATGAAGGCGCTTCGGGGACTGCCGGTCGAGCAGAAGTCCGTCATCTGCGGCTTGGGCGGCCGCGCCGTCTACCGCGAGTCCGTGAGAAGACTCGTAGCGAAGGCGCTCGCCGGCGAGTTGGACGCAGAAGGCGAATATTTTCTCGATCTGGACGAAGAAGTCGTGAAGCATTCGCTCGAACGCGAAAGCCGCGCTCGTCATGCGGATCCGGCCGCGAAGTCCGTCAATCGGCGCGCCGATGAGCGCCGGACGATGAGCGAAAAGGAGGAGCAGCATGCCTGAGAGCGTCGTTCACTTTTATCAGACCGGCACTTTTACCGTCGGAAATCGACTTCTCGCCGCCGATGAAAGGAGCGGCCAGTCGAGCATGGGACGTCCGAATTCGCTCACTTCCGGGCATCGAGCCTGTCAAGGCTGCGGCGAAGCTCTCGGCGCGCGATACGCCGTCGACGCAGCCGTGCGTGCGGCCGACGGCCGTCTTTCCGCCGTCAATGCAACGGGCTGCCTTGAAGTCTTCTCGACTCCGTATCCCGAAACGAGCTGGCGGCTGCCTTGGTTCCACTCGCTTTTCGGCAACACCGCGGCTGTCGCGACCGGAATGGCCGCAGCCTACCGCGTGCAGGCCAAAAAGCGCGGCGGCGAACTCACCCGCGTCCTTGCCATGGGCGGCGACGGCGGCACGACGGATATCGGCTTCGGATGCCTCTCGGGCATGTTCGAGCGCAATGACGACGTGCTCTACATTTGCTACGACAACGAAGCCTATATGAATACGGGCGTGCAGCGCTCGTCGGCGACGCCGCCTGCGGCGCGCACCGCCACAACGCAGATTGCGGGCGAGGAGCCCGGCAACGCCTGGGGCCAGGGCAAGAACGTGCCTTTGATCGCAATGGCGCACGGCATTCCGTACGCGGCTACCGCGACGGTCGCCGATCTGCGCGATCTCGAGCGCAAGGTGACGAAGGCCATGAGCATGCACGGCGCGCGCTACATCCACATTCTCGTGCCCTGTCCGCTCGGTTGGGGCGCGCCTTCCGGCAAGACCGTCGAATTGGCTCGTCTCGCGAGAGAAACGGGACTCTTCCCTGTGTTTGAAGCCGAATACGGCGAAGTGACCGGCGTGAGCCGCATCCGCCGCCGGCAGCCTGTTGCGGCTTATCTGAAGCTGCAGAAGCGTTTTGCGCATCTCTTCGGCAAGAACGCCGATCCGCAAGTCCTCGAGCGCATTCAGAAGCTTGCCGACAGAAACATCGCGAAGTTCGACCTTCTGAGCGACGACGAGGCCGAACCGATGACAACGCTTGTTCCCGAACAGGCCGAAGAGCGCGAACACAGAATTTAAGAGTATACGAAATGTCAGCAAAACCTTTTGCCATTACGCTCAAAGTCGGCTCGTCCCTGGCGAACAAGACCGGCAACTGGCGCACCGCAAGGCCGATCTACGTCAATCGGCAGCCTCCATGCAACGCGAAGTGCCCGGCCGGAGAAAAGTGCCAGGCTTGGCTCTTTCACGCCGAGAGCGGAGACTACCGCAAGGCTTGGGAACAGGTGATCGAGAGCAATCCTTTCCCGGCCGTGATGGGGCGCATCTGCTACCACACGTGCGAATCGGCCTGCAACCGGGCCGAGCTCGACGAGTCGGTCGGCATCAACGCCGTGGAGCGCTTCCTCGGCGACCATGCGCTCGCCGAGGGGTGGCAGTTCGAGCGCGCGCAGCCCTCGAGCGGCAAGCGCGTCCTTATTGTGGGCGCAGGTCCCGCCGGTCTTTCCTGCGCGTACCATCTTGCGCGGCTCGGGCACGGCGTCGAGATTCGAGAGAGCGCGGCCGCTCCGGGCGGGATGATGCGCTACGGCATCCCGTCCTATCGTCTGCCGCGCGGCATTCTGGATGCGGAAATCGAACGCATCAAGGCGCTCGGCGTCAAGATCGTTCTCAACCATCAGGTGAGCAGCCTCAAGGAAGAAACGGCTTCGGGCGGCTTCGACGCCGTGTTTCTTGCGGCAGGCGCGCCGCTTGCCCGCCGCGCATACATTCCTGCGGGCGATGCTTCGCACATCAAGGATGCCGTCGAAGTGCTCCATGAAGTGGAGGCCGCACGAGGCGAACTGCAGTTCGGCCGACAGGTGGTTGTCTACGGAGGCGGAAACACTGCCATCGACGTTGCGCGCACGGTGAAGCGCATGGGGTCGGAACCGATCGTCGTCTACCGCCGAACCCGCGAAAAGGCGCCTGCGCACGACTTCGAAATCAAAGAGGCGATCGAGGAAGGAATTTCGATGAAGTGGCTCTCGACCATCTCGGACGTGGACGGCAAGGAAGTTCGCGTTGAAAAGATGGTGCTCGACGAAAACGGCCGGCCGCAGCCGACGGGCGAATACGAGCTGCTCGAAGCCGATACGGTCGTGCTTGCGCTGGGTCAGGAGACGAATCTCGAATTTCTCGACGGGATAGAGAATCTTGAAATCGAGAGCGGCCTCGTCAAGGTCGACGGCTTCATGCGCACCGCCGTTTCGGGCATATTCGCAGGCGGCGACATGGCGAACAACGAACGCAACGCGACGGTTGCGATCGGACAGGGCAAGCGCGCCGCGCGCTCGATCGACGCCTTCCTCAGAGGAAGCGAACCCAAGGCTGAGCCGCATCAGGAATCGGCGGACTTTGCCCGCCTCAACACCTGGTACTATGCCGATGCGCCCAAAAGCGTCCGTCCGCAGCTTGACATCGTGCGCCGGCAGACTACCTTCGAAGAGGTGCTGCGCGGCCTCACGGAGGAGAACGCGCTCTATGAGGCGAGACGCTGCATGTCCTGCGGCAACTGCTTTGAATGCGACAACTGCTACGGCGTTTGTCCGGACAATGCCGTCGTCAAGCTTGGCCCCGGCAAGAAGTTCGCGATCAACTATGAGTTCTGCAAGGGTTGCGGCATCTGCGCCAACGAGTGCCCCTGCGGCGCCATCGATATGGTGAGCGAAGACATCTGAAGGCGCATTGCTTCGTTTGTCGGCCGGAGGCGCAGGATGCCTTCGCGGAGGAAGCAAACGGCAGCCCCGGCTTTGAAATGCCTGTCGGGCAGAACCGAGTCCGCAGCGACGCGATGCCGTCGTCGACCGGTTGCTGCGCAAGACTTTTCCTCGAAAGCGCCGATGATGCGCATCTCTTCGAAGAGAACGCGCATTTCGTGAAAATGCTCGAAGGCATTCCCGGGCGCGCCGTCCGCGGGCCGGCTCGACGAAGGCGCGAGCGCCCGCCTGCAGGCGGCTGCGGGACGTGCTCTCGAACGTCGAAAAGCCGCAGCATTTCAGCCTCGGCGCGGGCGCTTGAAGTCAGATGTTCGGAGTCTGGCGGCGCATCCAAATGATGATGGCCGCGAGGATCAGGCACGCAAAGAGGTAGTAAGGCGTGCCGGCCGAAAATTCGCCTGAATTCTGGCTTGAGGTGAAAAATAGAAGCGGCGTGCCGAGCGCCGGACTCACGGCGCCCGTAAAGCTGTTGAGCGAAGCGGCCGCACCCAGCCGAATTCCTTGCGCAGAAGGCGACCCCAAGCGGCTGATGATGCTTTGCAGCGTCGGTCCGACGATGCCCATGACGGAGAACGCGCAGACGAAAACGGCTGCTGCGGCGCCGCTCTTCGAGAGACCGATCCCGAAAAGCGAAAGGAGTCCGGCAAAGAGTCCGAAGAGAATGATGTGCTTCGGCGCGAATTTCTTGGCAAGAAGCGGCAGCAGCGCGCCCTGCACGATCGTAATTGCCGCGCCTAGGGCGAAAATCGAAATGCCGATGCTTGCCGGCGTCCAGCCGTAGCGGAATTCCGTATAAAGCGCCCACGTGCACTGCACTAGGCTTTGCGACAGCGTGCAGAGCGTGATGATGACGAGAATCGGCATCAGAAAGCGCTCTTTTGAGAGCGCGCCGATCGTGTGGAACGGATTGAGCTCGCGCCAGTCGAAAGGCGTTTTCAATGGATGCTTCAGGCTTTCGGGCAGTATGAAGAGTCCGTAGAGGAAATTCAGAAGACAAATGACGCTTGCGCAGAGAAACGGCAGCCGCGGGTTGTCTTCCCCGAGAATGCCGCCGAGAGCCGGCCCGAGAATGAAGGCGATGCCGAAGATGGCGCCGATTCGCCCGAATGCGGCCGTACGGTTGTCTGCAGGCGTGACGTCGGCAATGTAGGCCTGCGCGACGACGATGTTCGAGCTCATTGCCCCGCCTGCAATGCGAGAGAGAAGAATCCAGACGGGCGACTGCGCGACTGCCGGCACGAACATCATGAGCGAGAGGCCGAAGATGCCGCCCAGAAGCACGGGTCTGCGGCCCTTGCGGTCCGAGATGGCGCCGATGACGGGGGCGGAAAAGAACTGCATGAGTCCGTAGCTCGCCATGATGGCGCCGTACCAAATCGTCTGTTCGTCGGCCGAGGCGCTGAGCGTTCCGATGAGCCGCGGCAGAACTGGAATAATGAGTCCGATGCCGAGCGCATCAAGGAAGATGCACGTCAAAACAAAACTTGCGGCAGGACTTCGAGACATGGTTGCCTGGGTGCGATGGACGCTCGGAAATAATAGGTGAATGCCGAACAATATTACTGAGATTGAAGCTTTCCTGCCCATCGAAGGCTCTGAGAGAGTGATTCCCGCCGACGGTCAGGCTGTCCGCGCAGCAAAAATCGAATCAAGGACAATGACCGGGCTGCGCGGAGTCTCATGTCTGATGAACGTCTTCGACGCAAGTGCCCGTGTTTGTCTGGTGCATAGCCTTGCGATGATTCGGCCAGGGCTGCTTGCGGGGCTTGGCGTCAACGGTGCCGCCGAGAGAGTGAAAAAACTTTGCGGGCGAATCGGTCGAGGACGGCTGATCAGCAAAGGGGATGAGGCGGCCGTCAAACTGGACTGCCGGTTCTCCAA
>CAZUXQ010000074.1:0-7398 GCA_964624425.1 uncultured Sutterella sp. | reverse complement strand
GACGTCGACGAGGCGGCGGAGCCCGGCGCGAAGCCGCGCATGCGGCCGCGCAAGCTTGTCGTGAGGACGATTCATTCGCGGGCGAAAAAAATCCTGCAGCTCCACAAGCGCCTTCTCGTCGATTCGGGCGCGATGGGACGCATCCGCATGGTGGCGCTCACGGGCGGCGGTTCGCAGCTTGCGGGCCTGCGCGAGCTTGCCGAAGGCATTTTCGGCTGCTGCGTGCGCATCGGCCGGCCGGCCAATATTGAAGGCGAAGCGCCTCTGCTGCAGCGTCCCGACGCAACGGTGGCGCTCGGTCTCGTGAAGTGCGCGGACGACGCCCGATTTCTCGGAATCGATCCGAGAAAGACCGCGAGGCGGCGGCAGTCCGCCTTTCTCGACCGCTTGAAGACGCTCTTTGTCGGCGAGTATTGAGGATTCCGCGCGTTTTTTTTTCAATGCGGACCGGCAAAGCGGCGGTGCGCGAAAAAATGTGTGCTAGTTTTGCGGGAGCCGTGCAAGGCGCGCCCAACTAGTGGATAATTTCAAAATTCAGTTACCCAGAGGCAGATGATGGCTTTCGAAGTCCTTCAGGAATTTGACCCCCTCAACACCGTCATTAAGGTCATCGGTGTGGGCGGCGGCGGCGGCAACGCCGTCGAACACATGATCACGCACGGTGCCAAGGGCATCGAATTCATCTGTGCGAATACCGATCATCAGGCGTTGCAGCGCTCCAAGGCGCACGTCAACATCCAGCTCGGCAGCACCGGGCTCGGCGCCGGCGCGCGTCCTGAGATCGGCGCGGCCGCGGCCGAAGAAAAGCGCGAGCAGGTGGCGGAAGCCATCCGCGGCGCAAATCTTCTCTTCATTACGGCCGGCATGGGCGGCGGCACGGGAACGGGGGCTGCTCCCGTCATCGCCGAAATCGCCAAGGAAATGGGCATTTTGACGGTTGCCGTCGTGACGAAGCCCTTCAGCTTCGAAGGCGCCCGCCGCATGCGCACTGCCGAGGTCGGCATCGAGAATCTCAAGGACAAGGTCGATTCGATGATCGTCATTCTCAATGAGAAGCTCGAAGAAGAATGCCCGCCCAACGCCACAATGAAGGAAAGCTTCGAAACGAGCAACGAAGTGCTCTACAAAGCCTGCGTGGGCATCGCCGAAATCATTCACACCCCAGGCATCATCAACGTCGACTTTGAAGACGTGAAGACGGTCATGAGCGAACGCGGCAGCGCGATCATCGGCTTGGCGACGGCTTCTGGCCCGGACCGCGCCCGCGTGGCCGCTGAAAAGGCCATCGCCTGCCCGCTTCTCGAAGGCGCGAATCTTCAGGGCGCGCGCGGCATGCTCGTCTACTTCACGGGCAACGAGTCGCTCACGCTTGCCGAAATCAAGGAAGCCATGGGCGTTCTCAATACGTTCGTCGTCAAGCAGGCCAACGTGATTTTCGGTTCCGCGCTGTCGGGAGAAATGGGCGACGAAGTGCGCGTGACGGTCGTTGCGACCGGTCTCGACAGCCCGTTCGAAGCGGCCGAGCCGCAGGGCGCCGCCGTGCACGCTCCCGCTTGGGGCTTCAATCAGGCTGCGGCGTCTTCCGCTCCGTCCGTCGTCGGACCGACGATCGCCTCGCCCGACTTCGTCGTGAAGTCGATCGGCGACGTGCCGACGCTCGCGAAGATGCCCGAACGCAACGAGACCGCTCCCGTCGAAGCGCCTGCTCCCGAGGCGGCGCAGCCCGCTCCGGAACCCGCAGCGCCGGCTTCCGTCGGCGGCTTCACGATTCCGAGCTATCTGCGCTCGGGCCGCAGCTGAAAAGACGGCCGCCGCACGACGGAAGCGCGGAGGCAAATTCATCAAAAGGCGGCGCCGCCGGCTTTTCCGGGGCGCTACTTTTTCGCATGATGCTGCTGATGGCGCAGGCATTCGATTCATTTCTCGCGAGACGACAATCCATTCATGTTTAAGCAGCGCACGCTCGGCGAAGCCATCGCCGCCGTCGGCATCGGCCTTCACAGCGGCCGCAAGATCCGGCTCGTTCTTCGTCCTGCCGAACCCAATACCGGCATTCTCATGCGGAGGGTGGACTTGACGCCTCACGCGGATATCCCGTGCCATCCCCTGAACGTCAACGATACCCGCATGGCAACGACCGTCAACGCGGGATCTGCGGCGGTGGCGACGATCGAACACGTAATGAGCGCCTTCAGCGGCCTCGGGATCGACAACTGCATCGTCGAAGTGAACGCGCCGGAAATACCGATCATGGACGGATCGGGCGCCAGCTTCGTCTATCTCATTCACAGCGCGAAGGTGGTCGAGCAGGATGCGCCGCGAAAGTTCGTGCGCGTCCTCAAGCCCGTTGAAGTGCGCGAGGGCGACAAGTGGGCCCGACTCGAGCCGCATGAAGGCTACAAGCTCTCCTTCTCGATCGATTTCGGGCACCCCGCGATCGATGCGACGGATCAGTTCGCCGAGGTGGACTTCTCGAAGACGAGCTACGAGCAGAGCGTGATGCGCGCGCGTACGTTCGGCTTCGTGCAGGACGTCGAGATGCTCCGCAAGCTCGGCCTCGCGCAGGGCGGTTCTCTCGGAAATGCAATCGTGATGGACGAATTCCGCATCATCAATCCTGAGGGGCTGAGAGAAGGCGACGAATTCGTGAAGCACAAGATTCTTGATGCCATGGGCGACCTCTACGTGCTCGGCGCTCCGCTCATTGCGCACTATGCCGCGAACAAGTCCGGCCACGGCCTCAACAATCGGCTTCTGCGCGCGCTTCTTGCGGACGAATCGGCCTGCGAGGAAGTGATCTTCGAAGATGAAGCGAAGTGCCCGGTCGACTTCTGGCCGAAGCGCGCGGACGAGGAAGCGGACGAAGGCGAAGCGCTCGGATCTCGCTGAGTCCGAGCCTGCCGATGCCGGACATGCGGATCATGAGGAAGCGCCGCGAGCGAGATGCTTCCGAACAATGCGGGATCAAGCCTTTTCGTCGAGCATCTCTTCAACGGCGCCGGCTTGCGCAAGCGCCTTGACCGCCTGAAGCCTGCGCGCGCCGCCGTCCGCAAGCGGATCGGCGAGCGCTTCGGCCGTCTCGGCGAGTTCCTTGCGGAGGCGCAGGATTTCGCGCTCGAAAGCGCCGCGTCGGCGCCGACGCGCGAGCATGCGGGCGCGAAGCGATGCGAGCATGGGGCGGAACATTGCATCCTCTTCAGAAGGGATGAGCTTTTCATCGGGCGCTTTCGGCAGTTTTGACGGAAGCGCGGCAAGCTTTTTGATTGCGGCGTCGATTGCGGCGAGAAGTTCGGATGCCGGCACGGCATTCGGGTCGGCGAGCAGGCTCTGCGCGAAGGAAGCTTCCGCTTCGCCGGCCGCTCGGGCAAGGCGGCTGCGGATTTCCTCGTCGAGCGCTTCTCTGCGCCGCGAGTCCGAATTCGAGCCTGCGGCCCGGCCGTCATCGTCGTCTTCGCTTTCGGCGGCGCTTGATTCTTTGACGGATGCCGGCGCTTCGGGAATGTCGTTGGGCGGCGCCTCATGCGCGGCGAAGAGGCCGGCTGCGGCCGCTTCCGTTTCGTCGACGGCGCAGGAAGCGGCCTGCAGCATTTCGCGGTCGATTCCGATGCCGGATTCTTTGGCTTGCCGAAGTGCTTGCAGGAGGCTTGAGGCGCCTGCGGCAAGATCGTTCACGCGCCGCCTTGCATCCTGTTTGGCAAGAAGCCGCAGGCGAAGCGCGGCGATTGCCGGGTCGCGGGCCGCAGACGATTCGTCTGGAACGAGTCTGATGTCGGACGCGGGCGACAGCGAGCCGAGAAGGCGCTCGAGGCGTGCGGCCTGCGCTTCGAGCGCGAGTTCTTCCGGCGTTTGGGGACGGCCTGCGTCGGCGTCTTCCAAGTCTTGGCGAGAGGCTTGCTCGTCGCCGCAGAAGTCGTTTTCGAGCACTTCAACGCGCTCGGCAAGCGTATCGACTTCATCGTCGAGAATTCGGATCTGGGTTCGAAGATTCGGCAGCGCATGCTCGATGCCTTCGACCGCCGCAAGGCTTTCGGGCTTGAGCGGCCTTCCGAGCGCGCTCTTGAGGCGCTTGTTCTGCGCGTGCAGGAATTCGAGCGCGCGCTCTGCGGCGGCAAGGCGGTTCGCGAGTCCGCGCTCGATCGGCATCGCTTCCTCTTCCAATTCGGAAGCGATGCGCGCGGTCGCGCAGCCTTTCGGAATCGCCTGCAGGCGTTCGACTGCCGAAAGAAGCGTCTTTCGGATGGACTTGACGAACTTCTCGAGCGCCTTCACGTCGTTGACGAGCGCTTCGAGGCGGGCTGCAATTCGGGCGGCTTTATCGGCGTCGGTTTCAGTTTTTGCCTCCCCGGCATCGTTTTGCTCGGCGGCCGCAGTCTGAAGACGGGCAGAGGACTGCGCCGCCTTCGCCGCTTCTTCTTCGGCCCTGCGGCGCTCGAGTTCTCTCAATCGTCCGGCCGTCTTCGCAATGCGGGCGAGCTCGGCCGAGGCCGCTTTGCGCACTTCGAGATAGACCGATTCGATCTCGGCATGGTCGGGTTCTTCGGAGAAGAATTCTTCGGCGATGAGGGCGATTCGCGCGGCAAGCGCCTTGAGCGTGCTGCGGGCCTGCGCCAGAGGCGCTTCGCAGCTGCGGCGGACATTGAGGCGCGCAAGCATGCGCTCGCGGACTGCGGCGAGCGCGGCGTCTTTTTCTGCGTCCGCTTCGCTCGGGATGAGGCGCTCGTCGGGCGCCTGCGGCAGGCGGGGCAGGAGCTCTTCGACGCTTTGAAGGCCTGCGGCGATGCGTTTGCCTTCTTCCGAGATCGTCGTCTGAAGGACGATGGGCGCTTCCTCGGCCGTCGGACCGACGAGCGAAGCAAGCGCAGCCAGCGCTTCCCTCATGTCTTTCGCTACGGCTTCGGATGCTGCGCGCCTGAGCGCGGCCGCGCCCGCGATCGAAGGCCGGCGGCAGACTGGGTCGGGTTCGGCCGGCCTGGGTTCGGCTTCGGCGGGTTTCGGCGCGCGCAGCCGGATCTTGATGTTGGTGATGGGCAGTCCCTTCGTCATGATCGCGGCGAGAAGCCGGGTGCGCATGTTCTTGAGGCGGTTGTGCTGGACGGCGTTGTCGACCAAAAGCACGAGCGTTTCGCCTTCGATCCGGCAGCGTCGGCCTTCTGAAAAGTCGAGAGCAAGGCGCGCTTCGGCCGCCGCGTGCTGCAGCGCCTTTCCTGCGCGGACGGCCAGGTCGTACTGAGCCATCAGGCCGTGAGTGCGGCGGCCGTCGCCGAGCGTTTTGAAAAATGTGCGCAGACCGCGTCTGCGGATCTTGAAGTCGGGCGTGTAGCGCATGGGTCTGCGAAGCTCAAAGTCGTTCTAATTGCCAGAAATTCGTCACAAGCTGCCGCTGACCTTAAGATATCTTGCTCATGCATTATGAGATAATCCGAAAGTTTCCCGCATCGGGCTCGAGCTTGCGGCTTTCCCGGGCGGCGATCGCCTTTGCCGAAGACGAAGGATGCCGCTTTCGGAGAAGTCTATATGAATGGCGGCGATGCGCCGCAGCTTGAGCTCGGAAGACGCGGATTTTGATGACCCGGCAGCCGCAGCCCCGACTGAAGCGGGCGCGATGCGGGCGGGCAATGAAAGCGCTTTGCCGCGCAGTAAAGAATGACAGACAATGTTCGACGAACTTCTAACTAAAATCTTTGGCAGTCGCAACGATCGCCTCATCAAGCAGTATCGCCGCAAGGTCGAAGCCGTCAACAAGCTCGAGCCGGCCATGCAGGCTCTTTCCGACGACGAGCTCAAGGCCAAGACGCAGGAATTCCGCGACCGCATCGACAAGGGCGCCACGACGGACGAGCTCCTGCCCGAAGCGTTCGCCGTCGTGCGCGAAGCGTCCCGCCGCGTGCTCGGCATGCGCCACTTCGACGTGCAGCTGATCGGCGGCATGGTTTTGAATGACGGCAAAATCGCCGAAATGCGCACGGGCGAAGGCAAGACGCTCACGGCCGTGCTTGCCGTGTACCTCAATGCCCTTTCGGGCAAAGGCGTGCACGTCGTTACGGTGAACGACTACCTCGCGGCGCGCGATGCCGACTGGATGGGCCGCCTCTACAACTGGCTCGGCCTTACGGTGGGCAAGATTCTCTCGCAGCAGGACAACGAAGCGAAGAAGGCCGCCTACGCCGCCGACATTACGTACGGCACGAACAACGAATTCGGCTTCGACTACCTGCGCGACAACATGGAGTACGATACGGCCAATCGCCGCCAGCGCGGCCTCTGCTACGCGATCGTCGACGAAGTGGACTCGATTCTCATCGACGAAGCGCGCACGCCGCTCATCATTTCCGGCCCGGCCAACGACAACACGGACGTCTACGCGAAGATCAACGAGATCCCGCCGCTCCTCACGCGCCAGGCCGAAGAAAAGGGTCCGGGCGACTTCTGGGTTGATGAAAAGGCCCGCCAGGTCTACATTTCCGAAGCCGGCCACGAAAACCTTGAGCGCATTCTCGTCGAGCGCGGCCTCGTCGCCGAAGGCGAATCGCTCTATTCGCCGAAGAACATCATTCTCATGCACCACCTGATGGCTTCCCTGAAGGCTCACAACCTCTTCAAGCGCGACCAGCACTACGTGGTGCAGAACGGCGAAATCGTCATCGTCGACGAATTTACCGGCCGCCTGATGCCGGGACGCCGTTGGAGCGAAGGCCTGCATCAGGCCGTCGAAGCCAAGGAAGGCGTCAAGATCCAGCAGGAAAATCAGACGCTTGCCTCGATCACGTTCCAGAACTACTTCCGCATGTACCAGAAGCTTTCGGGAATGACGGGCACGGCCGACACGGAAGCCTACGAATTTCAGGACATCTACGGTCTTGAAACGGTCGTCGTTCCGACGCACCGCAAGATGATTCGCGTCGACGAACAGGACAAGGTCTACCGCACGGTCGAAGAAAAATACCAGGCGATCATCGACGACGTGAAGCGCTGCTACGACAAGCGTCAGCCGGTGCTTCTCGGCACGACCTCGATCGAAAATTCCGAGCTTCTCTCAAAGCGTCTCGAAAAGGAAGGCATTCCGCACAATGTGCTCAATGCCAAGCAGCACGCCAGGGAAGCGCAGATCGTTCTCGAGGCCGGCCGGCCCGGCATGGTGACGATTGCGACGAACATGGCCGGCCGCGGCACCGACATTGTTTTGGGCGGCGGCATCAACAAGCTCATCGACGACATCCGTGCCGACGAAGCGCTGACGGAAGCCGACAAGGAGGCGCGCATCGAAGAGCTGCGCGCGCAGTGGCAGACCGTGCACGAAGAAGTCGTGGCCGCGGGCGGCCTGCGAATCATCGGCTCCGAACGCCACGAATCCCGCCGCATCGACAATCAGCTGCGCGGCCGCTCCGGCCGTCAGGGCGA
>CAZUXQ010000073.1:0-7517 GCA_964624425.1 uncultured Sutterella sp. | reverse complement strand
CGCCTTCCGCTACGCCGTCAAGCGCTCAGCAAAAGAAGCCCAATTCCGCAGCGGCGCCTTCGACGGCGCCTGCCGCCCGTCCTTCGTTCCTGCGCAGCGCGCTGACGGGACTTGCCGCCGCGCTCGGCATTTCTGCTCTTCTGAGTCTCTTCGGGATCACGGGCGCAGGAGCCGTGAGCTTCGCAATGGGGCTCCTTCTCCTCGCGGCGGTCTTTGCTGCGGCCAAGATTCTTTTCTCGAAGCGCGTTGCTGCCGGCGCCGCCAGCCGAACGGCGCAGAGCCGCGAGGAATCGATCGATTCGCGCATGGAGCCTCGCGAGCAGGAGCCTGTTCGTCCGGCGCCGGCTTATGATGCCGCCCAAGCGCGTCCCGGCAGCGTGGTGGATCAGTTTGCCGGCGGCTCTGCCGCCGTCGATGAAGGCGGCGTTGAAGACGTCACGCCGGCCGACTTTGATGCAGAGTCTTTTCTCGAAACTTCGAAGGAAAACTTCATCAAGCTGCAGAAGGCTTGGGAAACCGGAAATGTGATTGAAATCAGCGAATTTACGTCGAACGACGTTTTCATTGCAATCACGCACCAGCTGCATGAACGCGGCAAGGCTGAATACCGCATCGACGTTCAGAAGATTGAAGCTGAACTTCTCGGCATTGCGAAGGACGAACGCAATTTCGCCGCGAGCGTTCGCTTCGCGGGCGTTCTTGCCGTCAACGGCGAAGTCGAAGACTTCGATGAAACATGGGTTCTCGAAAAGCCCGTGCAAGGCCGGGGCGGCTGGCTTTTGGCCGGCATCAGGCAGAATGGAACGGCGCAGGGCAACTGATGATTGCATGCTGAAGCTGATTTGACTGAAGCATGGTACGTTGCTCCATGCATGGATGCGCGGAGCATCCATGCTGAGGAACCCTCAGGCTGCCGAACGAAGCCTGAGGCGGAGTCGAGGAGCAGCTTCTGAAGTCGTCGACGGGCGCAAAAGCGGGCGGCGCCTTGCTGATCGAGCCGGGATAATGCTGAAATGCCTCGAAGGCCCGCCTCCTGAGGAGGCTGGCGGGCAGACATGCGTCTCCAAAGCGGCAGTCTGAAGGAGCTGTTCGATATGCCGCGAACCGGCTGAACCGCAGTCTGCGCGCCAAGCAGGACGAACGGCGAATCATCAATCGAATCAGTCAGTCGGGAGCCGCCGGACGGGATGCCGCAGCCGAAGCCGGCGCGCCGCTCGATCGTGAAGCTCCGTTGCGCGCCTGCTTCTGCAGGCCGGCCGAACATGGCCGAGATTGGGTTCGTGCGTTCCGAGCAGAAAAAATTCTTGAGGACGCTTCCTTCGAGCGGCGCCGCCGACTTTCTATAAGCAATGCCCTGAACGCATCGCTCATCCGCTCCGACGGCGCAAGCGCGAAGTCGAGCGCAGCCGAATTCGGAATGCGCCGACGAATTTGCGCGGCTGAACGTCGGCCTTTCGGGGACGCGCTGCGGCTCGGGGCGAAGGCGCGGCATTCGGGAGAGTGCGGCGCTTTTTTGATCTTGATGAAACAATGGGGCATTGAGGGGCGCGAGGGTCAAAAACAAAGCCTCTCAATCTTGCGCTGAAGGGCTGAAATCCTACAATCGCGCTACTCCAAGCAAAAGAGAAGAAACGGGATCGGCCGTTTCGCCGTTCAACGTCGTTTTTTATAAGGATTACGAGAGATGACGCTGACTGGTTTTGTCCTGTTCTACATCCTGGCAACCATCGGGATCGGCGTATTTGCCGCTGCTCGGGTCAAGGACGCCGGCGACTTTGCGCTGGCAGGACGTTCGCTTCCTCTTCCTATGGTGGTGACGACCACGTTTGCGACGTGGTTCGGCTCTGAGACCATCCTCGGACTGCCCGGCCGCTTCATCGAAAGCGGCATTGCCGGCGTGATCGAAGAACCGTTCGGTTCCGGCATGGCTTTGATTTTGGTCGGCGCGTTTTTTGCTCGGAAGCTCTACAAACAGAACATCCTGACCATCGGCGACTTCTACCGCGACCGCTACGGCAAGGGCATTGAAGTTCTCTGCTCAATCGCCATCGTCATTTCGTATTTGGGTTGGGTCGGCGCGCAGGTTACGGCGCTCGGTCTCGTCATCAATCTCATTACGGAAGGCATGGTGAGCGTCACGATGGGCATGGTGATCGGCGCCGGCGTCGTGCTTTTCTACACGATGGTAGGCGGCATGTGGTCCGTGGCGCTTACGGACTTTCTGCAGATGATCATCATCGTGCTCGGCCTCATTGCGGTCCTCTTTTTCGCGGCCGAACTCGCCGGCGGCATGAGCAATGTCGTCGACTATGCCCGCGAACGCGATCTCTTCCATGCGCTTCCCGAGCCGACGCCGAGCGGCTGGCTCTTCTGGATTTCGGCCGCGATGACGATGATGATCGGTTCGATTCCGCAGCAGGACGTCTTCCAGCGCATCATGTCCGCAAGGAACGTTCAGACCGCAGTTGCCGGTCCCATCATCGGCGGTTCGGTCTACATTCTCTTTGCATTCGTGCCGATGCTGATCGTCGTTGCTTCGGTTCTCGCCATGCCGGACGTTTCCGGAAAGCTCCTTGAGGAAGATCCGCAGCAGCTTCTGCCGACGCTTGTTCGCGACTGCATGCCGATGTGGCTTCGCGTGCTGTTCTTCGGCGCGGTGCTCTCGGCCGTGATGTCGACGGCTTCGGCGACGATGCTTGCGCCGTCGACCACGTTCGTCGAAAACATTCTTCGTCACTTCGTGAAGCTTGACGAGCGCCGCATGCTGCGCACGATGCGCATCACGATTGCCGCATTCGGCTTCTTCGTGCTTGCCTATTCGATTTTCCTCGAAGGCGCCGCCATCTACGACATGGTGGCAATGGCCTATCAGTTCCCGGTCGTGGGCGCTTTCTGGCCGCTTGTCTGCGGGCTTTACTGGAAGCGCGCTACGCGTCAGGGCTGCTACATGTCGATCGGCGCGGGAGCCGCTGCGTGGGCGATCCTTACCTGGACGCCTTTGTGCGGCGTCTTCCCGAATGTTCTCGGGGGCTTTCTCCTCGCCGGCATCGGCATGGCCGCCGGATCCCTGATGCCTACCGAAGGCAACAGGCGCTTTCTTGCTTCGCGCCTTGCTTGCGGCGAAGCGAAGAGCGCGGCGGCTCTTGAGCCGGCGGTCGATCCGTCGCTGTCGCCCACGGCCGCGTAATCGCTCAACGCCTGACAAGCAATTAAACGAATCTTTTCAAGAAGGATCATTCTTGGCGAATGATCCTTCTTTACAATGCGAACGAATTTCATGAAGAAGCGGCTGCGCTCTGTCCGCCGCCGGAAAAAGGTTCGTTTATATGAATATCGTCATTCTTGCGGCAGGCATGGGCAGGCGCATGCATTCCCGCTTGCCGAAGGTTCTGCAGCCGATTGCCGGACGTCCCATGCTCGATCATGTTTTGACGGCGACCGAAGGTTTTTCAGCGGCGCCCCGAATCGTGGTGGTCGGCCATCAGGCCGAAGAAGTTCGGGCTCGGTATGAGGGCGTCGAAGGCTTGACCTTCGTGCTGCAGACGCCGCAGCTCGGAACCGGCCACGCACTGAAAGCCGCATGTCCGAGCCTCAATCTCGACGATCCGCATACGCTCGTGTGCTTGGGCGACGTGCCGCTTCTCTCCCGCAGGACGATTGCGGCGATGAACGAAGCATGCGAAGCCGCCGACCTGGTGCTTCTTACCGTACTGCTTGACGACCCGCACGGCTACGGGCGCATCGTCCGCGATCGGCTTGGCCGCGTGACGGCCATTGTCGAAGAGAAGGACGCGAGCGCCGAAGAGAAGCTCATTCGCGAAGTCAGCACCGGGATTATGATTCTGCCGACGGCCGGACTCAATGAATGGCTGAGCGTTCTCAAGAATGAAAACGCGCAGGGCGAGTACTACCTTACCGACGTGATCGGCATTGCCGCCAAGGAGGGCGCCCGCATCGCAACGGTTCATCCTGAACGCATTTGCGAAGTCGAAGGCGTCAACTCCAAAGCGCAGCTCGCGCGGCTCGAACGCGCTTGGCAGGCTTCGCAGGCGCAGGCGCTGCTCGAAGAAGGCGTGACGCTCCTGGATCCGGCGCGCATTGACGTTCGCGGCAGGCTCGCGTGCGGCAGAGACGTCGAAATCGACGTCAACTGCGTTTTCGAGGGCAAAGTCGTTTTGGGCGACGGCGTCAAAATCGGCTCGAGCTGCGTTCTCAAGGACTGCATTGTCGGGAGCGGCACGGAGATTCTTCCGTTCAGCCACATTGACGGCGCCGAAATTGCGGAAGACTGCCGCATCGGGCCGTTTGCCCGCCTGCGTCCGGGCACGAAGCTTTTGGGCGAAAACAGCGTCGGCGATTTCGTCGAAATCAAGAAGTCGACCGTTGCCCGCGGCAGCAAGATCAATCATCTGAGCTACGTCGGCGACGCCGAGGTAGGCGCCCGCGTGAATGTGGGCGCCGGCACGATTACGTGCAACTACAACGGCGTCGACAAGTTCCGTACCGTGATCGGCGACGATGCATTCATCGGTTCGGGGACGCAGCTCGTGGCGCCCGTCGCGATCGGCAAAGGCGCAACGATCGGCGCCGGAACGACGGTGACCCGCGATGCGCCGGCAGGCAGGCTTACTGTCGGCAGAGCGCGCCAGTCGGTCGTCGAAGGCTGGAGGCGTCCGACGAAAAAGACGACGGCGGAATAAAGAAGCAGGAGGAGCAAAAGAATGTGCGGGATTGTTGCGGCCGTCAGCCGCGGAAACATTGTGCCGGTTCTGCTGGAAGGCTTGCGCAGACTGGAGTACCGCGGCTACGACTCGTGCGGAATTGCCGCGGCAGCGGAGGCCGGCCTCAAGCGTGCGCGTTCCGTGGCGCGCGTTGCAGAACTCGCGAAGCTTTGCGAAGCCGAAGGCCTCAATGCCGCAACCGGCATTGCGCATACGCGCTGGGCTACCCATGGGGCTCCCGAAGTGCGCAATGCGCATCCGATATTCTCGCGGGACCAAATCGGCCTCGTGCACAACGGAATCATTGAGAATTTCGAAGAAATCCGCGCGGATCTGAAGGCCGAAGGCTACGAATTCGTCAGCCAGACCGACACGGAAGTCATCGCGCATCTCATTCATTCCTGCTTTTGCGGCAGCCTCCGCGAAGCTGTTCAGGAGGCCGTCTCCCAGCTGCGCGGCAGCTATGCCATTGCCGTCATCTGCAGGGATCAGCCCGATCGCGTCGTGCTCGCCCGTCAGGGGTCGCCGCTCGTGGTCGGCATCGGCGACGAGGAAATGTTCGCTGCGTCGGATGCAATGGCGCTAGCGGGCAAGACCGAAAAGTTCATCAGCCTTGCCGAAGGCGACGTCTGCGAGATCACGCCGACTTCCTGTCGGGTATGGGAACGCAGAGTCGAAGGCGGCTTCGCGCCCGTCGAAAGGGAGGCGAAGGTCGTTCAGGCCTATTGCGGCGCCGTGGATCTCGGACCCTACCGACACTACATGCAGAAGGAAATCTTCGAGCAGCCGCGCGCGATCGGCGACACGCTCGAAGGCGTTGCGGCCGCTGCGCCGTCGCTCTTCGGCGAAGAAGCCGAAAGCGTCTTCAAGGGCATCAGGCGCATTCTCATTCTTGCATGCGGCACGTCCTTCTACGCGGGTCTTGCCGGCAAATACTGGCTTGAAGCGCTCGCCCGCATTCCGGTCGACGTAGAGATCGCCAGCGAATACCGCTATCGCCTTTCCGTTCCCGATCCCGATGCGCTTGTCGTGACGATTTCGCAGTCGGGCGAAACGGCCGACACGCTCGCTGCGCTGCGCCACGCCCGCGACGAACTCGGCATGAAGAAGACGCTTGCGGTCTGCAACGTTTCCACATCGGCGATGGTGAGCGAAAGCCTGCTTCATTACATTACGCGCGCAGGCGTCGAAATCGGCGTCGCTTCCACGAAGGCCTTCACGACGCAGCTCGCCGCGCTCTATCTTCTCTCGCTGACGCTTGCAAAGCAGAACGGCCTCCTTTCTGCGGAAGCCGAAGAAGAGGAATTGAGGCGGCTGCGGCATATTCCGTCGGCTCTTCAGGCCGTGCTTGCGCTCGAGCCGCAGGTGATCGACTGGGCGGAACGCTTCGCCGGCAAGCAGCACGCGCTCTTTCTCGGCCGCGGCGTCCATTACCCGATTGCGCTTGAAGGCGCGCTCAAGCTCAAGGAAATCAGCTACATCCACGCCGAGGCATATCCGGCGGGCGAACTGAAGCACGGTCCGCTTGCGCTCGTCGATCGCGAAATGCCGGTTGTGACTGTAGCTCCGAACGACCGCCTTCTCGAGAAGCTCAAGTCCAACATGCAGGAGGTCCGCGCGCGCGGCGGCGAACTCTACGTCTTTGCCGACGGCGATTCGTCGATCTCGCCCGACGAGAGAACGCACGTCATTCGACTGCCGGAAAACTACGGCGCCCTCTCGCCGATCCTGCACGTCGTGCCGCTGCAGCTTCTTGCTTATCACGCAGCGCTCGTTCGCGGCACGGACGTCGACAAGCCGAGAAATCTCGCCAAGAGCGTGACGGTGGAATAAGCCGCCGGCAGCCGACTGAATGTTTCCCGCTCCGGCTTCCTGCTGCGGCGCTGAGGCGAATTGCGCCGGAATTTCCGATCCTGAAGGCGGCGGAGCCTCTGCTTCGTCTTGCGGCAAGGCGGGGGCTTGGAATTTGCGCCTGCGCTCGAAAGCGCATTTCGTCGGCTAGGCGCCGGACATGAAGGTGCGGATGCCGGAGCCCACGAACTGCACGCCGATGCAGATGAGGAGAAAGCCCATGAGCTTTCCGAGAACAAGCGTGCCTGACGGGCCGAGGCGGCGGGTGATGGCGTCCGAGTAGCGCATGACGAACCAGGAAGCGCTTGCGGTGCAGATGATGGCAAGCACCGTCCAGCCGAAGGCGATGGCCATGTTGATGTAGTCCGGCAGTTCTGCGATTTCCGTCGAGAAGCCGACAACAACGGCGATGGTGCCCGGACCGGCGATGCCCGGCATGGCGATCGGGAAGAAGGAGTAGTCGTCTTTGCCTCGGCGAACGATGGGCGCTTTGTTCGGGGAGGCGCCGCCGAAGAGCATCTGATAGCCGATGGCCGCGACCACGAGGCCGCCCGCAATGCGCATGGCGCCGAACGAGATTCCGAAGAAGGCGAGAAGCAGGTTGCCGCCCGCAAGACTCACCAGCATGATGGCGGCCGCATAGATGCCGGCCCATTTGGCTTGTTCGATGCGCCGCTCTTCGGACATGCCCTGCGTGAGGCTGATGAAGAGCGGAATCTTTGAAGGCGGATTCGTGATGGTCAGCAGCGAAACAAGACCGCCAAGAAAGTATTGGAAGTGGATGGCTTCAAGCATGATGATGCTGCCGGAAAAGCGGTGAAAACATCAATGGGCGCATTCGAGATGCGCGGAACATCCATGGATTTTTTGAGATCCACGGATTGTAATGATTGTTCGGCTGGATTTTAAGTAAGAACCGGCAAATTCCCCGACAGAGCGCCGCCA
>CAZUXQ010000072.1:0-7630 GCA_964624425.1 uncultured Sutterella sp. | reverse complement strand
GGCGTGGTCTTCAATCGTCATGCCTTCCTCGTACGCAACGATGTGCGCAGACTTCGGCGCGAGCGCAAGCAGCTCGCGCTCAAGCAAATAGTGGTCCGGATTTTTAGGGCGTCCCCAGATGAGGCCGTTCGCTTTCGTGAAAGTCTCCATGATGAAGACGCCGCCCGGCTTCAGGCTCTCGTAATAGTGCGGGAAATGCATGCGGCAAAGATAATTCGTGACGATGATCGCGTCGAAAGCCTCCGGACCGTAGGGCCAAAGTTCGTGCTCGAGATCACGTCCTTCGAGCGCAAGCCCCGGCATGCCCGCAAGCACTTCGACCTGTGAAAGATCCCAGTCGACGGCCGTCACCTCGAAGCCCCTCAGGAGCAGGTACGCCGTATGGCGTCCTTCGCCGCAGGCGACGTCGAGCACGCGCCCCTGTTTCGGAATAAGTTCCGCAAAGCGCATCACCCATGCAGAAGGCTTCGCCATGCACCCGTCGGTGCATGGCGCTGCTTCCGCGCCATCGAAAACATTTTCAGCCATGACGAATGCTCCGTTCTCAAAGAATCATGTCGACGATGCCCCGACCGAACGCGATGAATGGCCGCACGAAGAACCAAAGGCCGCCCCCAACCATCAGGACGAGAAGAATCATCATCCCGTAGGGCTCGATGCGGTCGTAGATGCGCGCGGCGGCGGCAGGCAGCAGCCCCGACACAATGCGGCCGCCGTCGAGCGGCGGGATCGGAATGAGATTGAAGACCATCAGCATGAGGTTCGTCGCAATGCCGGCCGCGCAGACCGAAATGAGGAACTTCTCATAAATGCCGAAGCTCGCCAGAATTTTGAGAAGCAGCGTCCAAGCAATCATCTGAATGAGGTTCGAAACGGGACCCGCAAGCGCAACAAGCACTTCGTCGCGGCGACAGTTTCGGAAATATCGCGGATTGACCGGCACGGGCTTCGCCCAACCGAAAAGGAGGCCGCCGCCTCCGGAGAGAACCGACATCAGAAGAAGCGCCCCCGGCACCAAAATCGTGCCGAAAAGGTCGATGTGCGGAATCGGGTTGAGCGTGACGCGTCCCATCATCTGAGCGGTGCGGTCGCCGCAACGCGCCGCCATCCAGCCATGCGCCGCTTCGTGCATGGTGATCGCGAAGACGAGCGGAATGACATAAACGCAGATCAATTGAATGGCTTGGAAAAGATCGGACATCCGTGAAGAATCCTTGTTGTTCCTGTCTTGCTGTTCTGCCGAAATCAATGCCGAAGCTGCTCCTTTTCTCGGCGCCGGCCGACAACGAAATCTATAGGCAAACGCGCTCCGGCAAATCCGCACTTTGCGGGCGTTGCTTGCCGTTCGCTTATGCCGCTTCCGTCTCGAGCCCGAATTGCGGAGGATAGCCGAAAATCGTCCACACGGGCAGAAGATCCTCGGCAAGCTTAGGCTGCGCGCCGGGACCCGGCCTGTCCGAACGGGAGCTGTGCCAGTCTGAGCCCATGCTCGCGAAAAAGCCCATGCTCCCGGCGAGGCCTGCAAAGCGCGCCGTCATGTCGACAGGCTGTGAACCCGAAGACACTTCGATCGCGAGTCCGCCTGCCTGCCTGAAGTCGCGCAGGAGCATTTCGACCCACCAATCGGCCGGGAACTTGTATCGCCCTGGATGCGCAACGACGGCAATGCCGCCCTCGCCTCGGATGAAGTCGACCGCTTCGCCCACAGAAGGCCAATCCACTATCGCAAAGCACGGACGGCCGGGCTTGAGATACTTGTCGAACGCCTGCTGATAGGTGTCGACGAGCTTCTCTCGACAAAGCCAAAGCGCGAAGTGCGTGCGAGACAGGTTGTTCTTGTTGCCCGCAAGCGCAAGCGCGCCTTCGTATGCCCCCTTGATGCCGAGCTTCTCGAAGGCTTCGCCCATGCGGATGCCGCGCTCAGCGCGCTTTTGGCCGACGCCCCTGAAGAATTCCGCTGCGGCCGGACTCGCTTCGTCGAGACCAAGTCCCACGACGTGAACGCCGACCCCGGCCCACTGAGCCGAAACTTCGACGCCCGCGATGAAGTCGACCCCGAAATGCTCGGCAGCTTCTCGCGCGGCGGAAACGCCGATCATCGTGTCGTGGTCGGTGAGCGCCATGAGCTTCACGCCGCTTTCGGCTGCAAGCGCGACCATCGCCTCAGGAGGCAGAGCCCCGTCGGAAGCATTCGAGTGCATGTGAAGATCTACTGCCATGGCGTCAGCTCGGCAATTTCGTTGCTCGGAAGCTTCTATTTTAGCAACGCGCGGCGGGCGGAGAACCTGCGGGAAAAGCCATTCCCGACCATGAGCGAGTTTGTTGCGAACTGATCGGCGCCGGAACAAACAGCAGCCTTGCATGCTGCTTACAATGCGCGGATTCAATATTTCAACGCTTTCGTCCGGATGCCTCGAGCGCCCCGAATTTCCGTCCGGCTGCCTCCGGCTGAATGCACCTGCCAAAACTCCAAGCAAAATGAACGAACTTCAAAAGCTTCTTTTCAAAAGCGCCAACGTGCGCGGCCAAACCGTCGTTCTTCACGAAGAACTGCGCGCCGCGATCAAGGCGCAGCAGCTGCCGCTTGCCGCAGAACGCCTCGCGGGCGAAGTCGTTTCGGCCGCCCTTCTGGCAGCGGGCGCCCTTCAGCTTGACGGCGACGTGCTTTTGCAGATCGACGGCGACGGTCCCGTTCGCATGGTCGTCGCCGAAGTGCGCAAAGATTTTTCCTTCCGCGTCATGGTGAAGATGCGCGACGACGCAGGAGACATCGACCCGAATGCCACGCTCGCCGAACTTGTCAACGTCTCAAACCGCGGACGCTGCGCCTTCATCCTCGACACGGCGGGCCGCACGCGCGGCCGGCAGCTCTATCAGGGCGTCGTGCCGCTCGTGGGTGAAGACTTTTCGAATTCGCTTGAAAGCTACTTCGCGCAATCCGAACAGGTCGAAACCATCATTCGCCTTGCCGCAGATGACGAAGCCGCAGGCGGAATCATGCTTCAGAAAATGCCTGCTTCGGGCGGCATGCTACCCGAAGACTTCGACGAAGAAGGCTGGGACCGTCTCAAGATCTTCTGCGCGTCGGTAAAGAGCAAAGAACTCCTTACGCTTCATGCCGAAGACATCAACCGCCGCCTCTTCTGGGAAGAGTCTCCCCTCGTGACGATGAGCGCCAAACCGCGCTTCGCGTGTTCGTGTTCCCGCGAACGCTTCGTCAACATTGTGCGCTCGCTCGGCCGCGAAGAAGCCGAGTCGATCATGAACGAAATGGGCAAGATCGAAATCGCCTGCCGCTTCTGCGGCAAGAAGCATGTCTTCGAGAAAGAAGAAATCGAAGCGATCATGAATTCGGCGCCCCTCGCCGACGCCTGATCGACGCACAGCCGCCGGATGCGCCGAAGGCCGCATTTCGCAGCTTTCGTCATGTCCGGCTGATTTTTTTGGCATGTAAATTATCTGGTTGAATTTGCAAATTATTTGGTTGGGGAAACTTTCGGGAAATTTTGTTGAGTTGGCGGTTGGATAAGTCAACTTCTGCTCCCCTGAGCAGGGAGAGGACTCTCAAGAGATGCCGCCGCACCTCAGGCTGTTCGCTGGACCGGCTGATCCTGGAGAGAGCACGGAGTCCCGCTGTTCGGCAAACAAGCGGCTGAGCCTCCCGAAGCCAATTCGTCAAATTTCCGGTTGAAAATCTCGCCGCATCAAGCCGACATTCAACCAGAAATTGAACAAATTCCAGCCACTTATTTTGCATACCCTTTTTTTGATCGATCCTATTCGCGTCGGTCTCTCGCCTTGGGAGCGCGCTGATTTTTCGGCGCGCGATAGAGGCCCGACTTCTTGGGCTCGAATGTCGGCTTCGATCCTGCAGCGATATCGGGCGTCTCGATTGCCTTGATGTCCGCTTCCGCAGTCTCGGCATTGCCGACTGCCCTTTCGAGCGGTTCGATTCGGAAAAGAATTTCGCTCGGCCTCACCATATTGAGATCCATGCGAGCACGAGCCTCAATCGCTTCGGAATTGTGCCGCAGCGAATAAAGCTCTGCCTGCAGCGCTTCGTTCTGCGCGCGCAACGCTTCGTTTTCCGCGCGCTGCGCCTCAAGACTCTCCTGAAGTTCATCCAACCGGAACCAGCTCGCGCGGCCGCACCAAAGCTGGTACTGCGTCACGCCGATCCCAATGGCAAGAAACATGATGAAGAGTCTGACCATCCTGGCTCCCCAAGAGCACCGAAATTATCTGCGAATCGAATAGAACGCGTCGAGGCCCGAATACACCGCGACTTCGTCGAGCGCCTCTTCAATGCGAAGGAGCTGATTGTACTTGGCCATGCGGTCCGAACGGCTCATCGACCCCGTCTTAATCTGCCCGGCATTGAGACCGACGGCGATGTCGGCGATCGTGCTGTCTTCCGTTTCGCCGGAGCGATGCGAGACGACGACCGCATAGCCGGCGCGCTTCGCCATTTCGATCGCTTCGAACGTTTCCGTAAGCGTGCCAATCTGGTTGACCTTGATGAGGATCGCGTTGGCGATGCCCTTCCGGATGCCTTCCTTGAGGATGGCAGGATTCGTGACGAAGAGGTCGTCGCCGACAAGCTGAATGCGACGGCCGAGCATAGCCGTGAGCTTGATCCAGCCGTCCCAGTCGCCTTCGGCCATGCCGTCTTCGATTGAGATTATCGGATAGGCGTCGACCCACTTGGCGAGCACGTCGATCCATTCTTCAGCCGCAAGAGCCTTGCCCGCAGACTTCTTCATGACGTACCTGCCGTCTTCAAAGAATTCGGACGAGGCGCAGTCAAGCGCAAGGAAGACATCCTTGCCCGGCTCATAGCCTGCAGCCTTGACGGCTTCGAGAATAAGCTCGATCGCTTCTTCGTGCGAATCGATCTTCGGGGCGAAGCCGCCTTCGTCGCCGACGGCTGTGGACATGCCGCGGGCGTCGACGAGCTTCTTAAGGGCATGGAATGTTTCGGCGCCGCAACGGAGCGCTTCGCGGAAGGTCGGCAGACCAGCCGGAACGATCATGAATTCCTGAAGGTCGAGATTGTTGTTCGCATGCGCGCCGCCGTTGATGACGTTCATCATCGGAACGGGCATCGTTATGGCGTTCGTGCCGCCGAAGTAGCGGTAGAGAGGAAGGCCGGCTTCTTGAGCGGCGGCGCGAGCCACGGCCATGGAGGCGGCGAGAATGGCGTTGGCGCCCAGACGGCTCTTGTTGTCCGTGCCGTCGAGCTGAATGAGCATGCGGTCGATATAGGCCTGATCCGAAGCCTCGAGACCTTGCAGCGCATCAGCGATTTCTCCCGAAACGTTGGCGACGGCCGTCAGAACGCCCTTGCCGCAGTAGCGCTTCGGATCCCCGTCGCGAAGCTCGATCGCTTCGCGAACGCCCGTTGAAGCGCCCGAAGGAACGGCAGCATGCGCAGACACGCCGCTTTCGAGGCGAACTTCGCATTCGACCGTCGGATTGCCGCGGCTGTCGAGAATTTCACGACCGATGACATCAATAATCGCGCTCATGTTTTTCCTTTGGATTTCTAGGATGCCGCCCGAAAACCTTTCGAGCTTTCGAGCTTCCGTCGCCGAAGGAAGGCGACGGCGTTGAGGGAAAAAATAGTTGGTTCCAAATCGATTCGGCTCTGCAGATTACGCGGCGAAATCGTCTTCGAGGAAAGGACGCATCTTCACGATGCGGTCGATTTCGACAAGGCTTTCGAGCAGCATCTTCATCTTATGAAGCGGCACGAGATTCGGCCCGTCGCTCTTCGCGCATGCCGGATTCGGATGCGTTTCCATGAAGAGGCCCGCAACGCCGACGGCTACGGCCGCACGCGCGAGGACGGGCACGAACTGGCGCTGGCCGCCCGAAGAGATGCCGTTGCCGCCCGGAAGCTGCACGGAGTGCGTGGCGTCGAAGACGACGGGGGCATTCGTTTCGCGCATGATCGCAAGCGAACGCATGTCGGAGACGAGGTTGCCGTAGCCGAAAGAAGCGCCGCGCTCGCAGACCATGAAGCTGTTCGGATTGAGGCCGGCGCGTTCGGCGGCGGCACGCGCCTTGTCGACGACGTTCTTCATGTCGCCGGGCGCAAGGAACTGGCCCTTCTTGATGTTGACGGGCCTGCCCGACAACGCGCAGGCGTGGATAAAGTCCGTCTGTCGGCAGAGAAAGGCAGGTGTCTGAAGGACGTCGACATAGCGAGCGGCGACGGGCACCTCTTCGGACGTATGAACGTCCGTCAGAACCGGCACGCCCACGACCTCGCGCACCTTGGCGAGGATCTCCAGACCCTTGTCCATGCCTAGACCGCGAAAGCCCGTCTCAGACGTGCGGTTAGCCTTGTCGTAGCTTGCCTTGAAGATATAGGGAATGCCCAGCTCGCCGGTAATCGACTTCATCTTGAAGGCGATCTCGATGCACATCTCTTCGCTTTCGATGACGCAGGGACCGGCAATAAGAAAAAACGGGCGATTGAGCCCAATGTCAAAGCCGCAAAGATTCATAGTGAAGTTTCCTCATAAAAAGCAGTCGAACGTGCGCCGAGCTTCGAAGTATTCGATTTGCGGCGCCGAAAAATCCGAGAGATCGGTCGGCGCCGTCGCGTTGAGCTTATTGTCGGTGATTTTCCGCTTTTGGGCGCAGGAAGCGAATCGCGCGGCAGCAAATAAGCCGCAAAGGCTCGCTCGAACCATAGAAGAAAAGCCGAGCTCTTCGAGGCCCGGCTTCTCTTGTCGGACGCGCCGTCAGTCAGCGCATTCGCCGGCGCCGCCTTCCTTGTGCTTGAGCGCAGCTTCGATGTAGGCGCGAAAGAGCGGATGGCCCTGACGCGGGTTCGAAGTGAATTCCGGATGGAACTGCACCGCAAAAAAGAACGGATGATTCGGAAGCTCCATCATTTCCGGAAGATGTTCTCCCGGCGTTTTGGCGGAGATCACCATGCCGCGTTCTTCAAACTGCGCGACGTAGGAATTGTTGACTTCGTAGCGGTGACGATGGCGTTCCGCGACGACGTCGCCGTAAATCTTGTGGCCGAGCGTGCCTTCCGCAACCGGCACTTCCTGACGGCCGAGGCGCATCGTGCCGCCGAGGTCGGACTTGGCATCGCGGCGCTGCACTTCGCCCGAACCGTCCCTCCATTCTGTGAGAAGCGCGACGACTGGATGCGGCGTGTCCGGATCGAGTTCCGTCGAGTTGGCTCCGCCGAGACCGCACACGTGACGCGCGAATTCAATCACGGCCATCTGCATGCCGAGACAAATGCCGAGAAACGGAATCTTGTTTTCTCGAGCATATTCGATCGCCTTGATCATGCCTTCCGTACCGCGCTTGCCGAAGCCGCCCGGCACGAGAATGCCGTCGAGGCCGGCAAGGCCGGCGCAGCCCTTTTCTTCGAGTTCGCTCGAGTCGATGAACTTCGTGCGCACCTTTGTTTCGGTTGAAATGCCGGCGTGCGCAAGCGCTTCGTTGAGCGACTTGTAGCTGTCGGCGTAGTCGACGTACTTGCCGACCATGCCGATCGCGACTTCATGCTTCGGGTTGCGGATGCGGTCGACGATGCGTTCCCATGCCGACAGGTCGGCGGGCTTCGTTTCAAGGCTGAGCTTGCGGCAGACGATTTCGT
>CAZUXQ010000071.1:0-7655 GCA_964624425.1 uncultured Sutterella sp. | reverse complement strand
ATCCCGTCCAGTTCCAGAAAAGCTCGATGTAGCGCACGCCTTGCGCGGCAGCGCGTTCGAGATGCTCGAGGGTGATGCGCGTCAGCATCTCGGACTTCACGAGAATATGTTCTTCAAGCGCGCGGAAAATGCGCAGAACTCCCACGGGCTTTTCGCCGCGGGTAAAGAATTCGTCGATTTCTGTCTGCGTCACCGGAGCGTTCGACTCCTGCACGAGATCTTCAAAGGTTTCCTTCGAAATCGTGCCGAGCAGGTGGCAGTGCAGTTCTGCACGCGGGAAGGCTTCAAAAAACTTCACGTACGCTTCGGGAAGCTGACGATAGTAAGGGCTGTCGGGCACAAAGCCGGGATTCGCGCTTCGCATGATGATTTCCAAATGATGATGAACATTAATCGATGATTTCTCGTCCGATGAGGTCGTGCTCTTCGCTGCCGGTGATCCTCACTTTTGCGAAATCGCCTGCTTTGAGCCTGCCGTCCGTCGTCACATAGCAGACGCCGTCGATGTCGGGAGCGTCCGCCTTGGTGCGGCCGACCGCAACGCCGTCTTCGTCGGGCCCTTCGTCGATCAAGACTTCCTGAACGGTGCCGATCTTGCGCGCGAGCTTCTTGCGCGAAATTTCCGCCTGCGTCTCCATGAGGCGGCGGCGGCGGTCTTCGCGCACCTCATCCGGCAGCTGATCGGGCAGTTCATTTGCGGCGGCGCCGTCGACGGGCGAATACGCAAAGCAGCCGACGCGGTCGAGCTCGGCTTCGCGCAGAAAATCGAGAAGGCATTCGAATTCTTCTTCTGTTTCTCCGGGGAAGCCCGCGATGAAGGTCGATCGGATCGTGATGTCCGGGCAGACGCTGCGCCAGGCGGCGATGCGCTCGAGATTCTTTTCGGCGCTTGCCGGGCGCTTCATTAGCTTCAGAATGCGGGGATGCGCATGCTGGAACGGCACGTCTAGGTAAGGCAGGATCAGGCCTTCGGCCATGAGCGGCACTATTTCGTCGACGCTCGGATAGGGGTAGACGTAGTGAAGACGCGTCCACATGTCGAGGCGGCCGAGCTCGCGGCAGAGGTCGAGAAGCTTCGTGCGAACGGGGCGCCCTCCTGCAAAATCGAGCTTGTGCTTCTTGTCGAGCCCGTAGGCGGCCGTGTCCTGACTGATGACGAGAAGCTCCTGCACGCCGGCCTTCTTGAGATTTTCGGCTTCGCGCACGATGTCGCCGATCGGGCGGCTGACAAGTTCGCCTCTCAGCTTCGGAATGATGCAGAACGTGCAGTGATGTCCGCAGCCTTCGCTGATCTTGAGGTACGCATAGTGCTTGGGCGTCAGACGCACGCCGGCGGCGGGCACCAGATCGTCCCAAAGATCATGCGGGCGCGGCAGCGCCTTTTCGACCATGCGCATCACTTCGTCGACGCTGTCAGGACCGGTCACGCCCAAGACCTTGGGCATGCGGTTGGCGATGAAGTTCGTTCCGTCAGCTTCCTTCTTGCCGCCAAGGCAGCCGCAGACGATCACTTTGCCGTTTTCATCGAGCGCTTCGGCAATTGCCTGAAGGCTTTCTTCAACGGCTTCGTTCACGAAGCCGCAGGTATTGACGACAACGAGATCGGCGTCCTGATAGGTGCTGCCGATGCGGTAGCCGCGAGCGCGAAGCTCCGTGACGATCCGCTCGGTATCGACGAGCGCCTTCGGGCAGCCAAGCGAAACGAAGCCTACGACGGGAATTTTTTGGGGCATGTTTTTGGATCCACTGCGCCTTGAATCGAGACGGTTCTAGGCGTCGAAATCAGCAATTTTGTTTTCTGGCGCGCAACGTGCGATCAGGCCGGACTCTTGATCCAGATGAGCGCTGCGTGGCGACCGCTTCGCTCGCCGTCGCGGCGGCGGCTGTAAAAGCGCGTTTTGTCCGAATAAGTCGAAAGCCCGCAGTCGACAACGTCGCTTCGAGGCACCGAGACCAATTCGAGCGCCTGAATGGCGAGTTCGGACAAGTCCGCGAGGTACTTGCCTTCGCCCTTCGGCCGGAAGGCCTTTTCGGCCTGCGGAAGGCACGTCTTCATCGCTTCGAGCACCTCGCCGCCCACTTCGAAGTCGTCCGCACCGATGCGCGGCGCGAGCCAAACGGCAAATTCCGCGGAGGAGTCGCCGAGCTTTTCACGAAGCGCTTCGACAGTCTTCTGAATGATGCCGTGCGCAAGACCTTTCCAGCCCGCATGCACGGCCGCGACGATGCGGCCCTTCTTTTCGGCAATGAGCACGGGCAGACAGTCCGCAGTCATCACGACGCAGACGACGCCGGGCGTCGTCGTAAAGCTTGCGTCGGCTTCTGGCGCGTCTTCAACCGCATCGGCTTCAATCACTGTCGTGCCGTGCACCTGCGTGAGCCACTTCGGGTCGGCTGGGAGGCGCTGCGAGAGAATCGATCGATTCATGCGCGCGCAGCCCTTCGCGTCGCCGGTATGTTCCGCAAGATTGAGGCCCATGATGCCGTCCGCGCCCCCATAGGGGCCGCTGGAAACGCCGCCCGTGCGGCAGGTGAAGAGACACGCGACGGATGCAGGCGCAATCGCGCCCCACGCATTGCGCTCGGGCTGAATGCTTTCGAGTTCTGGCTTGAAGTAGTCGCCGGGCATCGAATTGCTCCTTTAAGTTGAGATTCTGCGCTTTACGAGCGCTCGAAGACCGTCACGGGACGATCCCACGGGCCGAAGCCGAGTTTCTCCATGAGGCTGATCATGTCGTCGGGCGGCGGCGCAAACCACTCAAGCGCTTCGCCGGTCGTCGGATGAATGAGGCCGAGGCGGGAGGCATGCAGCGCCTGACGGTGAAAGTCGAAGAGATTTTCGAGCTTCGCCATGATGCCGGGCGCACGGCCGCGATAAGTCTGATCCCCGACAAGCGGCAGATCTTCGCCCGTCAGGTGCACGCGGATCTGATGCGTTCTGCCCGTATCGAGACGGCAGGCCACCCAAGAAATGGGAATGCCGTCCGCGCTCGACCAATCGACCGCTCTTGCACGGGTGCGGGCCGGCTTGGCGCGAACGCCCGCGGAGCCGGGGAACCCCCTGAAGCGCGTGCGGCTTCTCGGGTCGCGCCCGATCGGCACATCGACAGTAAATTCAAGGGAGGCGGATGGCCCAATATTCGCGCTTCACGCTGCGCTTCTGCAGCTGCCGCACGAGATTCGTCTGCGCCGCGAGCGTGCGCGCGACCACCATAAGGCCCGTCGTGTCGCGGTCCAAGCGGTGCACGATGCCGGCGCGCGGGACTTCCTTCGCTTCAGGGAACCGCCAGAGAAGACCGTTCAGAAGCGTGCCGCAGCGATTGCCGGCCCCCGGATGCACGACAAGGCCTGCAGGCTTGTCGACGACGATGATCGCATCATCTTCGTAGACGACTTTGAAGTCGATGCCTTCTTCAGGCGCGAAGTCGAGCTCCTGATCGATGCGCGGCGCCTCGAGAAAGCGCACTTCGTCGCCTTCCGTCACCTTTTCGCGAACCTTGAGGCAGGGCTTGCCGTTCAGGAGAACGGCGCCTGATTCGATGAGCTTCTGAAGACGGGCGCGGGAAATCTCCGGCATCAGCTGCGCGAGCACCTTGTCGAAGCGCTCGCCCCAAAAACCTTCTACCGTGAAGACGGGAAGAGAATCTGCCGCCAAATTCTCTTCATCTTCTGCGTCATCCTCAAAAAACCCGTCGGTATAATCGAGATCGCTTACCAATTCGACTTGATCTGTCGTCATGAACTTTGCTTATCCTTTCAAACGGCTCATTTGGCGCGCCTCCGCGCTCTTGGCTGTAACGCTCGCCGCCGCCTCCTGCTCGTGGCTGCAGAACCTCGACAAGGATCCGACGCTTGACTGGTCTGCCGATCGCCTCTACACGGAAGCGCGGTCAGCCCTTGATGATAGCAACTGGACGCAAGCCAAGGACTACTACCAAAAGCTTGAGGCGCGCTATCCCTTCGGGCAGTATGCGCAGCAGGCTCAGATCGAGCTCATCTACGCGACTTGGAAGGACGGCGACGCACCAGGCGCCGTTCAGGCCGCAGACCGCTTCCTGCGCTCTTATCCGAATCACGCCAACAGCGACTACGTGATGTACCTGAAGGCGCTTGCGACGCTGAACCAAACCGACAGCTGGTTCAATCTGCTCACGGCCGACGACCTTGCCGAGCGCGACGCGAACGCTTCGCGCGAAGCCTTCGACATTCTGAAGGAACTTGTGCTTCGCTATCCGAACAGCCGCTTCGCGCCGGAAGCCCGCCGCCGCATGCACGAACTCGTTCTCGCTCAGGCCGAGCACGAACTCAACACGGCCAACTACTACTATGTGCGCCACGCCTATGTGGCCGCCATCGACCGCGCTCAGAACGTCGTGAAGAACTTCCAGAACACGCCGATGCGCGACGATGCGCTCGAACTCATCGCAAAGTGCTACGACGCGCTTCAGATAACGGATCTCGCCGCCGACACGCGCCGCATCATCGAACTCAACAAGGACGGCATCCGTGCGCAGCCTGCACGCTGATGTCTCTGCTGAATTTCCATCAAAAGGACGGTGCGGCACTCATTCAGAGCACCGCCCTTGTTTTGTCTGCCTTTCGGCTTTTTCTTCGCTTTTCGAGGCTGCTTCAGCCGCAGCCATGCCGCGCTTCAGATTCAAGGGCATAAGCGCCAAAAGCGCCGCGGCGAAAAAGAGCCCCGTAATCCAAATGGCGATGCGGTGATTGTTGCCCGTTGCCCAGGCGACCGCCCCGTAAGACAAGGGACCGATGATGGCTGCGATCCAAAGCGCCATGTTCCAGAAACTGTAGAACTCAGCCAAACGGGCTTTCGGCGCGAAGAGCGCCACCATGGCACGCCCCGCGGACTGACTTGAGCCCATTGCAAGGCCGGCGAGATTCGCGGCCGCCCAAAAGAGAGCGCGCGTCTCGGACAAAGCGGCCGTCACGATCATTGCGAGCCACACGCAGAGCGTCGCGCCGAGCGCAAGCTTGTGTCCGATGCGGTCCTGCACGTAGCCGAAGCCGAAGGCGCCGGCCGCGGCAGTGATGTTGACGACGAATACCATCAGAATCGTATCCTCCGTCGTGAAGCCCATGACGGCGGCGGCATAGACGGCCGAGAGCGTTATCACGACCGACACGCCGCACTGGCAGCAGAGCCCGCAGAGCAAAAGCCACGCAAAATCGCGGAACTTCGGCATGCACTTCAAGGTCGAGCCGATCTCGCGGAAGCTCTCGAGGACAAGCGCCGTCAGACCCCCACGCACGGCGCCGACCGCTGGCTCCGCACGTTCCTTGAGCCACAAGAAGAGCGGCATCGCCGCAATCGCGAAGACCGCAGCCGCAATCCACATCGTGCCGGCGACGGCGGCATCCGATGAAAGCCCGGCCTTTTCGCCCTGAAGAACGAGAACCAGCGACATCCCGAGCGTGACGAGACCGCCCAGATACCCGAAGGACCAGCCCCAGCCCGAGACTTTGCCGACAGCTTCAGGACGTGCGATTTCAGGCAGAAACGCAGAATTGAGCGTCTCGCCCACGTTGTAGCCCAAGTTCGAGAGGATTACCATGACGGCGGCCCAAAGGATGGCGCCCGGCCCAGCGAAGGCGAGTCCGATCGTCCCGAGAATGCAGAGAGCAGTCGCGCCGATGAGCCAGAGCTTCTTCGACGCCTTCGCGTCCGCGAGCGCACCGATCACGGGCATCGCGACGATGCCGATCGCGTTGCTCGCCGCGATGATCGCCGTCCAGAGAAACGTCGCCCATTCAGCGCCGCCCGCGACGACGCTTACGAAATAAGCGTTGAAGACGGCCGTAAGAACCACGGTCGTGTAGCCGGAATTTGCAAAGTCGAAGGCTGCCCAAGCCCAGACCTCCCGCCGGGTCACCCCGGGACTTAAAGCGTCGCTGCTGATCACGATTGTCCGATAAGCGTTTGAACGTGCGAAAGCGCGCTGCGTGCAAGGCTTCGGATGGCTCGACCGCCTTTCAGAACGCTTGCAAGACGCCCTTCGCACAAGTCGCAGGCCGCATCCATCAAGCGGCGCGTGATGCCGGAACGGTCCATTTCGCAAACCTTAGGCTGCGCGATGTGCTCTTTGCCGTGTGCGTCGAAGCCCTCCGATGTCAAAAGAAGCTGCGGCTTGAAGCGGCAGAGCGCCGACATCCATGCCTCTTCGACGGCAGTGCAGAATTCTTCAGCGGCCGCACCCGCCGAGAGCAGCGTGCAGACGACATTCTCCGGCGTCGGCGCCGCGCATGCATTTGGAAATAGCGGCCGCTGAAAAAGCGGCATGAAAAGAAAGCCCGGACGATTCGCAAGAATCTTCTCCGCGCCGTTTCCGTAATGCACGTCGAAGTCCGCCGCCGCAATGCGCTCGAGCTTGCAGCGCGCCTTGGCCCAGAGAACGCCCGCAACGATGTTGTTCAGGCGGCAAAACCCACTTGCATGGCTGCTCGACGCATGGCGTTCCGGCGGCTCCGGAGTGTCGTCGATGGGGCTCGGCAGGTCGGCGAGCTGATGCGTGAAGCACCCCGTCGGCAGCGAAGCCCAAGCCGGTTCGGCGGCATGCTCGACGTCGTCGTTCATGAAGTCGGCATCAGGCGAGTGTTGCGCGAACATAGGAAAAGCATTGAATAGAAAACGGAATTTCAGGTTATCGGAAAGACGCGTCCCGTGCAATTCAGGCATCTGCGGACTTTCTCGATCTTTCGGCATCTCTTTGTCGTCCGAACATTCGCGATTTGAAAAAATCTCCGCACGAAATGCCGAGATCCGACGCAGCAAAATTTTCGATAGTCAAGCTTTAAAACTTCAGTCTTTGATCTTTAGACACCTTTTGCCATTTCGATGCCAGACGCAGCTTCTCGACTGCAATAATTGGAATTAAGTCCATTTTCCATTGACTCATCCCGGCTCGTTGAATGGATCCGGCTTAGGCCTCGGCCATACCGACGGCGCGGCGAAACCCAAGGAGAATTCCGATGACCACGATTGATCTGATCGAGCAGGCCATTAAAGAACGCAAGTCTCTCTCTTTCGGCTACCACGGCTTCGAGCGAACCGTTTCCCCGTATGCCTGCGGCGTCAACAACGCCAATGAAATCAAGATGCTCGCCATGCAGACGGGCGGCGGCAGCACGTCCGGCGTGACTCGCAAGCTCCGCTTTTATGCCGTCTCCGATATGCTCGCGCCGTCGCTCGACGAAGCACTCTTTGAAAAACCTTCGGATCCGAGCATTGAGGCCAACATGAAGGAATTCATGAAGTTCTACGCCAAGGTTGAATGACTCCAAACTCTCCTTTCTGAGAGAAAAATAAAGCCCGCCATCGAATCGTCGACGCGGGCTTTATTGCTTGCCGAGCAGAAACGGGACTCGAAGCCACGACACCCGGGACTGCAATCCAGAACCCAGCCAATTGGGCTATTTTCATCGAAATCCATGTGGCCTGCCCGGCAGGAATCGAACCCGCGACCATTTGCTTAGAAGGCAAATGCTCTATCCAACTGAGCTACGGGCAGGCAAATCCATGGGCGAGCTTACGGCAAATGTGCTCCGCCGCTCCTCACTCATGAAAGCTGAACCATAAGAATTCTGGTCGGGGTGAAGAGATTCGAACTCCCGACATCCTGCTCCCAAAGCAGGCGCGC
>CAZUXQ010000070.1:7191-7698 GCA_964624425.1 uncultured Sutterella sp. | reverse complement strand
CGCGGCAGCTGCCGGCTTCATGAGCATGTCGTCCCGAGCGAGTGCATGAAACCCTGAAAAACGCTCCAAAAGAAGCAGGTGCGCAATCCCGAAGAAGACTTCCTGCGCAGGCGACGATTCCGCAATGCCTGAGAACCGGCTTTCATCCGCCTCAAGGAGCGAGAAGAAAAGCCGTTCGCGCGCGGCGCGGTAGACGGAATCAGCAGCGCCGAGCAAAGCATCGATGCGGACATCCTCAAAGATGTTGGCGGCGCGCTTGACGAAAGGCATGAACAGCGCCGCAAGACGCCCCGAACAATGCAGGCGGTCAAGCGCTTCTTGAGAGGCATCGAAATCTGTTTCGCGCCAGTGGCCTAATTCGTGCAGCCCATGCCCGAAATATTTGGCCGAATCATATGCCGAATCCAGCGACGACGTGCCGATGCATATCGACGCGGAATCGGCCTCTGCGGCATCTTCAAAGAAAACCGCAGGCACTGGCTCCTTGCCGAGACTGCAGCTCGCCGA
>CAZUXQ010000070.1:5652-7181 GCA_964624425.1 uncultured Sutterella sp. | reverse complement strand
CTCTTCCCTAAGCCGCTCAAAGCGAAAAGCAGCTTTTCGGCAGAGAACTCAAGAGGCTCGGGCGAAGCCGACATCTTCTGACTGGCATTCATATCAAATCAAAATGCGAGGCTTTTGCCTGCATGATGCAATGAACCATACCAGCTTCTGCAAGCGAGAGAACGCTTTAAACTGAATATTTCCGCAAAAAATTTCCATCTCATGCCCGACAACCGGAAAAACGGCAGGACGCCGGCGAAAAAACCGTCTTCCATCAAAGCCGCCCAGGACACTTACGAGCGCATGACGAACGCCCCCGTTCGCCTTCTCGTCCTGCGCCTCGGAATCCCGACCGTTTTGTCGATGCTCGTGACGGCGCTGTACAACACGGCATCCACCTATTACGTGTCATATATGGGCACGTCGGCCGTCGGCGCCATGGGCGTCGTCTTCGCGCTTCAGACGATCATTCAAGCTGTAGGCATCATGATTGGACAAGGCTGCGCGGGCCAGACCTCGCGTCTTCTCGGCGCGCATTCTTTTCGAGAAGCATCAGATATCGCCTCAACCGGCCTCTTCTCCGTTTTGGTTCTCTCGAGCGTCCTGGCTGCTGCGGGCGCTTTTGCAATCGAGCCGCTGCTCCTTGCCATGGGCGCCACGCCCACGATTCTTCCCTGGGCAAAGGCATATGCCGAAGTCATTCTTTTGGCGGCGCCCTTCATGTCCGCGTCCTTTACGCTCAACAACCTTCTTCGCTCCGAAGGCTTGGCCTTGGTCGGCATGATCGGCCTCGGGATCGGCGGCATTCTCAACATCGCCGTAAGCCCGATCTTCATCTTCACGTTCGGCTGGGGCATCTCCGGTGCGGCTTGGGCAGCCGGACTTTGTCAGACGCTGTCCTTTGCGATTCTTCTCTCGCACTACCTGCGCGGCAAAGGCGCGATCCGGCTGCGCATTCGTGCCGTAAGCAAACAGCCGGCCGTATATCTCTCCATTCTCAAGACCGGAATGCCGTCTTTGGCCCGCAATGCATTCGGCGCAGCGGCTGCATCGATTCTCAACCTGATGGCCGGTCAATTCGGCGACGCGGCCGTAGCGGCCATGTCCATGGTCGGGCGCGTGATCATGATGATCAACGCCGGGCTCATCGGCCTCGGACAAGGCTATCAGCCGGTCTTGGGCTACAACTGGGGCGCAAAGCGCTTTGATCGCTCTAAGGAAGCCCTGGACGCCACGCTCAGCATGGCGACGGCCTTGATGACCGGCTTGGGCGTTTTTTGCTGGGCATTTGCGCCCGACATCATCAATTTTTTCGAAACGAACGATCCGCTTGTTCTTGAGATCGGCACGTCGGCGCTTCGCTATCAAGCGGCAATCTGCCCGCTGATTCCGGTGAACGTCATCGGCAACATGAGCTACCAAGTGATCGGCCGCGCCGGCATCGGGACGCTCCTTGCGAGCACGAGGCAAGGCATCTTCTTCCTGCCGACGATCCTTTTCCTGCCGAGCTTCATCGGCATTGCGGGCGTCGAAATGGCGCAGCCGATTTC
>CAZUXQ010000070.1:0-5642 GCA_964624425.1 uncultured Sutterella sp. | reverse complement strand
CTTTGTCTGCGGCTATTTCATGCTGGCCTTCAGGCGAGAATTGGTCGGGCTGACGGCCGATGCGGATGCGCAGAGAAGGTGCGCTTCCAGGGCTGGACAGCAGAGACAAAGCGTCGCTGGATCCCCTGAAGCAATGCAGCATCCGCATCGATAGCAGTTCGTCATGCACGATGCTTTCTTCCCTGCACATGCAGGAGAATTCAGCCTGAACGGGAGGCAGACGCATGCTTGCTCCATTGAATGCCGGCGCCTGGGGCGAGAAGAAGCTTCGGCAGCAAGACGCTTGCAAAAGCCGTCCTCCCCGCCAGAAAGAACTCAATCAGCGCAGCGAAGAACTGCAGGCGAACACAACCGGCAAGTTCCTCCCTCAAGCTGCGCGGCAATCCTCATTCTGCGGCTTGAGTCCCGCCTAAGGCACGAGGGGCTTCTCCAAGCATCGCGCCTTCGCCTGTCTCATGGCCGGCGCATGAAGCTTCCGAAGCGTCGGCTTGCAGTGTTACGACTCTGCAGAACTCGATTTTTCTGCAAGCGGAACCCTTCGCCTGTCCAAAGTCACAGTCCTTCGATATACTTGAAGCGTTATGCTGAATCGGAATGGCGATCGATATGCCCCGCTCTCTGCAAATGCGCGTGCGCAAATTGCGCAGCCGCTTCACGCTTTCGGCCGACCTTACGATCGAGCCCGGCATCGTCACGGTGCTTCGCGGCAAATCAGGCGCGGGCAAAACGACGATCGCCGACATGATCGCCGGACGCATCGATCCCGACGACGGCTTCATCACGCTCGGCGACACAGTCTTTTTCGACAAAGAGAAGCGCATCAATCTTTCGCCCGAAGCACGCGGTCTCGGCTACGTCTTCCAAACGCACCGCCTCTTCCCTCATCTGACCGTTCGCGAAAACATCCTCTTCCCAGTGAAGTTCGGCGGACGAAAAGCTTCGTCGCCCCTCGAAGATCTTGCCGACCTTCTCGGCATTGCCGAACTGCTCGACCGCATGCCGTCCACGCTTTCGGGCGGCGAAAGCCAGCGCGCAGCATTGGCTCGCGCCTTGATGGGCGCAGAAACGATGCTTTTGATGGACGAACCTTTGGCAAGTCTCGACGCAGAACGTCAAGGCGTGCTTCTTGCCTGCATCGAGCGCATCTGCGGACGCTTTTCGATGCCGATTCTCTACATCACGCACAGCGACGAAGAAACTCGCCGCCTGGCGGGGGCCGTTTATGAAATTCGCGAGGGCGTCGTCAGCGCTTTCGAGATCAGCCTTAAGGATGAACCGGCCGCAAAGCGGTCGTCCAAGGAACAACACAGAAATCAGTGAACATTCTCATGGAGATCATCATGAAGCAGCAATCATTTGTCCTTTTGGCCGCCGCATTCGCCTTTTCGATGACGTCGGCCGAAGCGGCCGTCACGGTCACGACGGGCGCAGGCTACGTGAAGATGGTCGAAGCGCTCGCGAAAGCCTATGAATCCGACACGAAGGCCGAAATCCACACCGCTTTCGGCGGCAACATCGGTCAGATGCTTGCTCAGATCGAAAGCGGCAGCGGCGTCAATGTCGTCATTTCCGACAAGACGAGCCTCAGGAAGTTCGCGAAGAACCTCGCCGAAACCCCCGCGGCCGATCTCGGAACGACGCCTCTGATTCTCATCTGGAGAAAAGGCATTGCGCTCAACGCCCCCGAAGACATCGCGACCGACGCCGTCAAGTCCGTCGCCTACCCGGATCCGAAGGCTGCCGTCTACGGGCGCGCCGCCAAAGAATATCTCGATTCGACGGGCTTGAGCGAAAAGATCGCCGCCAAGACAAACGCCGTTTCAACGGTGCCGCAGGTCTTCTCCTACGTCTCCACGGGCGAAATGGACGCGGGCTTCGTGAATCTGCTCGCGGCCGGCCAGGGCAAGGACAAGATCGGAGGGATGATGACCGTTGAAAAGGGCTTCGCTCCGATCGAAATGACCGCCGTGCCGGTCAAAGGCAGAGAAGACGATGCCGACGTGAAGTCGTTCCTCGACTTCCTCTCTTCCGACAAGGCAACGCCGATCCTCGAAAAATTCGGCGTATTCCGCAAATAATGCGGCCGATGCTCGAAGCGCTCGAATCTCCCTCGATCGTCTTTGCCGTCCTCCTGACGGCAAAGACGGCCGCAGCCGCCGCGATTCTCTTCCTTCTTCTCTGCCCGCCGCTCGCGTGGCTTCTTGCAAGAAGGAAGGGAATCGTCGTTCGCGCATTGAGCTTCGCGACGACGCTCCCGCTCGTCTTTCCGCCCATCGCGCTCGGCTATCTGCTCCTGCTCCTTTTGGGCCGAAACGGCTTTGTCGGGAGCATCTTTGCCGACATGGGCTTCTCCTTCGTCTTCACGCCTGCGGCCGTCTACTTTGCGGCCTTTGCTGCAGGGCTGCCGCTTGTCGTGCGGCCCCTGAAAAGCGCGCTCGAAAGCGAAACGCTCCGAGGGATCGAATTCGCCGCCCTCGTTCACGGCGCCTCTCCCTTTACGGTCTTTCGTCAGGTAACGATGCCGCTCGTGCGTCCGCATTTGACTGCAGGCCTTCTTCTCGGCCTCACGCGCGCCTGCGGCGAAGTCGGCATCACAATGATGTTGGGCGGCAATATCTCGAACCGCACCAACACGCTGTCGCTTGAAATCTTCAACGCCGTCTCGCGCGCCGACTTCGATGCCGCGACCGCGCTCTGCCTGCTGCTCACGCTCTGCACGCTCGTCGTTTTCTGTCTTCTCGAAGTCATCCAGAAGCGCACCGTGAAGCTTTGACTTCCCTTCGGCCTTCTTTGCCGCGGCAGCGATCGACGCAGACCTCGTTCAGGATTCCCGACATCAAATCTTTTGAGGGCACTCCATCGAGATGCTTCAAAATCGTCGCGTGCGCATCACGGCGATGACGGCCGCCTGCATCGTCAATCCCGCAAAGAACTCTCCCACGAGCGGAGAACGGCATCGACGGCGAAGCATGGCGGAAGTCTGCGATGTTCGTTCCGATCGCCTTCCCGTACGGCGAGTACGGAGAAATTCCATTTCACGAATGCACGAAGAGCCGAATTTGGATTGTCGTCCGAAAAAAATTGACTGAAGACTGCTTGCTACAGATAGTCTTTCTTCGCCTGCGCGGCCTTCCACACGTTGAAGCGCTCTGAAGCCTTGCCGAACTTTTCGGCAAGCGTTTCGAATTTCCTCTCCATCTCGGCGATGTCGTCGGGATCGCCGTCGATTTCGCGCATGAAGTCGATCTCGCGCTCGAGGATGCTCTGTCGATTGGCAAGGCTTTCGAGCGTCGCTTCGAAATCCGAAGCTGCGAGCGCTTCCAACGGCGCATCGAGAACGCGCATGAAGTTTTCGGGAGCCCTGCCGGGCATCTGCGCCCCGCAAGGCGCCGTTTCCGCCGAGCCGAATCCCGGCGGCACGGCAAAATTGAGCGCGCAGTCCAGATCGTCCGACTTCGGCGGCCGAACTTCTCCGCGCGCTTCGGCAGTCCGGACCGCAAGCATGGACGGCGAAAAGTCGGGCGACATCGTCACGGTGCCGAGGGTCAAAGGGCCATTCTCGGCAGAAAGGCGAAGCATCTCGCCCGTCTCTCGGTCTTTGAGAAGGACAAAGCCTTCGGGAAGCACGATGTCGTAGATTTTCATGACTTTTCGGCCGCTCCAGCAAAAATTCGCGTCTTTCGGGGCAATCGAGCCGCACTATCGCCGTAATAAATAAGGTCGCTTTAAGGTGTTGAAGATAACATTTTTATTAATGAAGCTTGGTCAGCTTCCCGAGGTCGCTTACAAATTTTCAAGAGACAGCTTTTTTAGATGTTTACGTTCTTCAGCATCGTTTTCGGCGTCATTTGGGCGATTGCGTCCTTTGTCCTTCTCTTCAAGGCATGGGATGTCATCGGCCCGGTGGTTCTCGGCATTTCGAAGAGCCACATCTTCCAAGCGGCCGCGATGATCATCACCTATCTCATCATCTTCGGCATTCCCGCCCGACTGTGGTGCAAGATCTTCGGCTGATCAGACCTCGGTCAAGGATGCCGTTTCAAAACGCGCCTTCCCTCAAGGAATGCGCGTTTTTTCATGCCTCCTGCGGTCGGCCTCAGCAAAAGGACGGCAAAGAACATCCCAGAAAAGCCAAGCAAAAACTTCGAATTGATCGAGAACTCAATCTTCATGGCAGAAGAGCATCCTGCAGAAAACATACTGAATAATTATTTTTTAATAGGATGCCTCTATAATTGCGACGCTGCCCCAAAAAAGGAGGTTGCCGCCATGAAGTCACAGGAAATTTCATAAAAATCATTGAAGAATACGAATTAACAGAAAAATCGTTGACCGACAGTCAATACATGAGAACAAGTTATTTTATTAGGATGATAATTTTATTTTTGAATAAGCAACTAGACAATATCAAAATATACTCAAGAAAATGGATTTTAGGTTGATTTGATCTAACCGAAAGTCTGAATCAAATAATCCGAGAAACAAAAAGAACGATCAATTGCTTGCGAGGAATCAAACAAACTTCAAGAAGTGAGCTCTAATTCACGCACATTAGCTGTGCCTCAATCTGAAGTTCATTTTCATCAAGCGACAAGCCTCTGCAGAATTTTTTCGCAAAGATTAAAAATCTTCATTCATGGTCTGATTTTGCAATTTCACATTTCATAAAATTATTTATTCATGAAAAACCAATTGCTTTAATTGCAAATTATTTCTTAAAGCATTAAATATGCATTTATTTAATATATCTTTAACAAGAAATTATATTTTCATTAAATATTGCGATCCGACATACAAATGAACTTATATATGGATGGAATTTGTTCATTTTCTGCTTGAAATTTGGCTTGATGCACTGAGATTTTCAATCGGAAATTCAATGAATTGATGTCGGAAGATCCATCCAATTATTTGTCGAACATCGAATCTGTCAAATGGAAATTTCAAGAGTCTGACAGTCACTCAGTCAGCCATGAGTAATTCCTTTCTTTTGCAGGGAATTCATAATGTTCGAATAGATGTTGCAGCATTGATCAACCTGCAAAGGATACTTCCTTGAAAGGCGATGCAAATGGAAATTTCCGCTTTTCAGCAGCCAGAAGATCTTGTCAACCTGATTGGCCGTTACTTTTTCATCATCCGTTGATGCGGCAGCAGCTATTTCCCAAAGCAATCTCGAAGCACGGGACTCATCGTTCCCTCCCCATTCAGGATACAGACGCAATTTCAAACAATTGATCAGGTCCATGACATGACGGTCGGGCTTTGAGAAAATCGCGTATCCCATGTCTTTGAAAAAATCTCGCGACAAAGCCGGGCCGAAACCTTTTACCTTTTTTTCAATTTCGTCAGCGAGCATGTTGATTTTTTTAATATCTTCTAGAGAACTATCAGAAACAACATGATCGATTTCCTGAAGATACGCCCTTGCGCCTCCTTTCTCTTCAATCAGTCGGCAAGCATCAAGAATTCCTCTAGCAAATAGAGCAAACGGCGTCCTCGAAGAATTTTCTTTGAAATCTTTTTCAATGTCGGAATTCTGTTTTGTTGTTCTGCCGCATTCTTTGAGCAGCAGCAAAATATGATTAACGGAATCTAAAACATCTCCATGGCAATGATCAAGAATCGTTTTGTAATTTAAT
>CAZUXQ010000069.1:0-7771 GCA_964624425.1 uncultured Sutterella sp. | reverse complement strand
TGACCCAATAGACGACCGTGAACGAGGTAGTCGGGACCGAGTCCCTCGACAGTGTCGACCTCGAAGACGCCCTGTTCGCTTTCAAGCCCTTCAGGCTGAAGCTTCACGTGCTCAGGACGGATGCCGAGAACGAGGTCGCGGCCCGCGAGCGTCGGATAGGCTTCGGGAAGCTTCACGTTCTCGCCTTCGTGCGAAAACGCACGCCCGTCGGCGGACACTTCGCCGCGGATGAGGTTCATGGGCGGCGACCCGATGAAGCCCGCGACGAACATCGTCGCCGGATGATCGTAGACCTCCTGCGGCGTGCCCACTTGTTCGGCGGCGCCGCCGTTCATGACGATCATGCGGTGCGCGAGCGTCATGGCTTCGACCTGGTCGTGCGTCACGTAGAGGCTCGTCGTCTTGAGGCGGCGGTGGAGCTGCTGGATCTGCAGGCGCGTCTCGACGCGCAGCTTCGCATCAAGGTTCGAGAGCGGCTCGTCGAAGAGAAACACGGCCGGCTCGCGCACGATCGCTCGGCCCATGGCGACGCGCTGGCGCTGGCCGCCCGAGAGCTGACGGGGACGGCGGGCGAGAAGGTGCTCAAGCTTGAGCATCTTGGCCGCGCCCGCGACGCGGCGCTCGATTTCTTCCTTCGGCACATGGCGGATCTTGAGGCCGTAGGCCATGTTGTCGAAGACCGTCATGTGCGGATAAAGCGCGTAGTTCTGAAAAACCATCGCGCAGTCGCGATCCTTGGGCTCAAGGTTGTTGACGACGCGTCCGCCGATCAGAAGCTCGCCCGAAGTGATCGGTTCGAGTCCGGCCACCATGCGCATAAGCGTCGACTTGCCGCACCCCGAAGGACCGACAATCACGATGAATTCGCCGTCGTCGATATCGAGCGTGAGGCCGTGCACGACTTCCGTGCCGCCGTAGCTCTTGCGAAGGCATTTGAATTGAATGCTTGCCATAGTTCTTCAGCAAAAATCTTATTTTTCGGTATCCACGAGCCCCTTCACGAACAAGCGCTGCATGAGCGTCACGACGAGCGCCGGCGGCACGAGAGCGAGGATCGAGGTAGCCATGATGAGATTCCATTCGTTGGCGGAGTCGCCGCCGCCGATCATGCGCTTGATGCCGATCACGATCGGGTACATGTCTTCATGCGTCGTCACCAGAAGCGGCCACAGGTATTGATTCCAGCCGTAGATGAACTGGATCACGAACATGGCGGCGATGTTGGTGAAGGAAAGCGGCAGAAGAATCGTGAAGAAGAAGCGCATCGGACCCGCGCCGTCTATGCGGGCGGCTTCGGCGAGCTCGTCGGGCACCGTGAGGAAGAACTGCCTGAAGAGAAACGTAGCCGTTGCCGACGCGATGATCGGGAGAATCAGGCCGCCCCAGGTGTCGATGAGGCGCAGCGAAGCCATCACGTCGTAGGTCGGCGTAATGCGCACTTCGACAGGCAGCATCAGCGTCACGAAGATGAGCCAAAAGCAGATCTTTCGGCCGGGGAACCTGAAGTAGACGATCGCGAAGGCCGAGAGAAGCGAAATGAAGATTTTTCCAAGCGAAATGCCGAGCGCCATCATGAGCGAGACGAACATCATGCGGCCGACGGGCGCGCGCGAGGCCGTGCCGCCTCCCTCAAAGAGAATCTGCATGTAGTTCTCAATGAAGTGCGAGCCCGGCAGGAGGCTCATCGGCGCCTGCTCGACCTCGGCGGCGGACATCGTCGAGGCGACGAACGCAATGTAGACGGGGAAGACCACCACAACAACGCCGAGAATCAGAACGACGTGCGTGAAGAATCTGAGCCAAGGACGATTTTCAATCATGCTGCCAGCCCTCCTCTAGTAGTTCACGCGGCGTTCGATGAAGCGGAACTGCACCACCGTGAGCGCAATAACCATCACCATCAAAACAACCGACTGTGCGGCAGAGCCGCCGAAATTGAGGTTGCGGAAGCCGTCCACGTAGACCTTGTAGACGAGGATGTTCGTGTCGAGTCCCGGACCGCCCTGCGTCGTTGCGTCGATGATCGCGAACGTATCGAAAAAGGCGTAGACGACGTTCATGACGAGCAGGAAGAAGGTCGTGGGCGAGAGGAGCGGGAAGATCACCGTCCAGAAGCGGCGCGCGGGTCCCGCGCCGTCCATGGCGGCGGCTTCGAGAAGCGACCTCGGGATCGCCTGCAGGCCGGCAAGAAAGAAGATGAAGTTGTAGCTCACCTGCTTCCAGACGGCGGCGATCACGATGAGCGCGAGCGCATGGTTCGAGTTGATCAGATAGTTCCAGTCGAACCCCATTCGATGGAAGGCATAAGAAAGCACGCCGAGCGTCGGATTGAAGATGAACATCCAGAGGACGCCCGCCACGGCCGGCGCGATGGCGTACGGCACGATGAGGAAGGACTTGTAGGCGCCGGCGCCCTTGACAACGCGGTCGGCGCAGACTGCGAGGAGAAGACTGATCGAGAGGCCGAGCCCGGCGACGAGGACCGAGAAGACCATCGTCACCTTGAAGCTCGAGAGATAGTTCGGATCCGCGAAGAGATCGCGGAAATTCTGCAGCCCGACGAACTCCGTCGAGAGACCGAACGGATCCTGCATCAGCACGGACTGATAAATGGCTTGTCCGGCAGGCAGGAAAAAGAAAATGAGAGTAATCAGGAACTGCGGCGCGACCAATGCGTAGGGCAGCCACCGATTTTGAAAAACGGCTCGTTTTTCCACTTCGGGTATTCCAGGCGTTGAAGAAGGCGCCCGCTCTCGTCTCGAGCGTGCTCAAGCTTGAGAACCGCTCAAGCCGGAAGCGGGGCCGCTTGCTGCTGCAGGCAAATGGCGGCAGAGAGCCTCTCTGCCGCCGCCGGAGCAGTTGGGCGATGTCGGCCGATCAATTGGCGAAGCGTTCGAAGCGCGCAAGCTCTTCGTCGCCGCGCCGCACAACGGCCTCGATGGCCTTCTTCGCGTTCTGCTGGCCCGACCAGATCTTTTCGAACTCCTCGTCAACGATCGTGCGGATGCTGAGGAAGTTGCCCAAGCGGATGCCGCGGCTCTTGTCCGTGCTCTTGAGCATCTGCTTCACGGCCACGTCCGCGCCGGGATTCTTTTCATAGTAGCCGCTCGCCCTGGCGATTTCGAAAGCTTCCATCGTCACCGGGAGATAGCCCGTGCGCATATGGCTTTCGGCCTGAATCTTCGGATCATTGAGGAAGTTGAAGAACGATGCGACGCAGCGGTTTTCCGCTTCGGATTTGCCGGACATCGCCCAAAGCGAGGCGCCGCCGATCGCCGTATTCATCGGCGCATCCGCCACGTCGTCGTAATAAGGCATCGCGGCGACCGTGTATTCGAACTTGGCGTTCTGACGAACGTTGGCGAGAAGGCCCGAAGAGGCCATCGTGATCGCGCATTCGCCCGAATAGAACGTGGCGTCGGCCTGGTTGCTGCGGCCTTTGTAGATGAAGAGGCCCTCCTTGGCCATGCGCTCGAGGTTTTCAATGTGGCGCTGATGCAGCGGCGAATTGATGGCGAGGCGCGCCTTCGGCCCGCCGAAGCCGTTGTTGAGCGTCGCAAATTCGACGTTGTGCCATGTGGAGAAGGTTTCGAGCTGCGTCCAGCTCATCCACGCCGTGGAGATCGGACAGGCTTCGCCGGCGTCCTTCAGCGTGCGGGCGGCCTTTTCGACTTCAGCCCAGGTCTTCGGAAGCTTGTCGGCGTCGGTCGGCAGACCCGCATTCCTGAACTTGGTCAGGTTTAGGTACATGACCGTCGTCGACGAATTGAAGGGGTAGCTCATCATGCGGCCGTCAGGAGTGGCGTAGTAGCCGTAAACCGCCTGAATGTACTTCGCGGGCTCGAACTTGTAGCCCGCCTTGTCCATAAGGTCGCCCACCGGAACGGCGGCGCCCTTGCTGTACATCATCGTCGCGGTGCCGACTTCGAAGACCTGCAGAATGTTGGGAGAACGGCCGGCGCGGTGCGCGGCGATGCCGGACATCATTGTCTGGTCGTAGCTGCCTTTGTAGGACGAAGTGAGGCGGCAGTCCGTCTGGCTTTCATTGAAGTCCTTCGTCAGATCGGCGACCCAGTCGCCGAGCGTGTTGGACATGGCATGCCACATGGAAATTTCTGTCGGCGCCGCACTGACGGAAGCGGCGGCAAGCGAAGCGGCCGCAAAAAGGGCCGCCGCTGAGCGCTTGATCATGAAAGGTTCTCCTGAAGCGCATTGGCCTTCTCTGGCGCTGGCGGCAACCGTTCGAACCCGGCGAACGCCCCGACAGCACGATCCTCAAGAAGGAGAAGACACACTCCTGGAGCCGCACCGGACGGATGCGCGTCGGAGCGACCGGCGCCCCTCGTCGAAATCTCTCGGCGTTCCTTCCCGAGGAAAAGAACGCGTCCGCGCAAGCTCCGACAAGAGACGATAGGGACTCCTGCCTATCGTGTCAATACTTCTATCGTATTGGTTTTGATGCCGATCGCGGGAAAAGCCTCTTTGAAAAGCCGGCAAAATCGGGCAAAATCCATGAAGCTTCGCGATTTTCCGCCGATTCTCTCAACGATGCATGAAAAAGGCTCCGCTGATCCGCTGAAGCCGATCAGCGGAACATCGCCCTCATTTCGGCGGTGCGGTCGAGTGCGGCTTGAACGGCCTCGTCCATGATGCCCGAAATGTCGCGCGCGTCGAGGACTTCGAGCGCCTTGGCGGTCGTTCCGCCCTTGCTCGTGACATTCTTTCTGAGCTGCGCGAACTCTTCGCCGCTTTCGCGGGCAAGCGCCGCGGCGCCGCAGACCGTACTGAGCGCAAGCATCTTTGCGTCGGCTTCCGAGAGACCGCGCTTCGCGCCCGCGGCCTGAAGCGCCTCCATGAAGCGGAAGACGTAGGCGGGTCCGGATCCCGAAATGGCGCCCACAAGGTCGATGCCGTCTTCGGTCTCGACTTCGACGACTTCGCCGACGGCCGACAAGAGGAACCTCGACCAGGCGAGCGCCTCGGCGGGCGCGCCTGAAGGCGCCCAAAGACCGGTTGCGCCGCAGCCTGCCATGGCGGGCGTATTGGGCATGGCGCGAAGAACCGGATAGCCGCCGAGCCACGCGGAGAGCGCGGCCCCTTCGATGCCCGCGGCGATCGAGAGTGCGGCGCCCTTCGGATTGAGAAGCGCGGCGACGGAGCCCGCTGCCGCCTTCATTCCCTGCGGCTTCACGGCAAGAACGAAGAGATCGCATCCGGCCACCCAATCGCCTGCCGTCTCGTGCGCGGCGACGCCGAAGGCGCTGCGGAGCCTTTCGAGCTTTTCGGGATGACGATCCGTCACGTGCACGTGCTCGGGCGAGAGCTTCTTGACGAGGCCGCCGATAAGAGCGCCGGCCATATTGCCGCCGCCGAGAAAGCCGATGGTAATGGTCTTGGAGGCTGCCATGCTTGCGCCCTTCCCTAAAAAATCCAAAAAGCAAATTTCAAGAACGCCGCCCGATCTATCAGGCCGTCTTCGAGTAGTCGCGCGCGCCGAAAATCCTCGAACCCACGCGCACCATGGTGGCGCCGGCTTCAACGGCTTCGGCCATGTCGGCGCTCATGCCCATCGAGAGCGTGTCGAGCATCAGATCCGGGCGCTCTGCCCTGAGCGCATCGAAAAGCTCCCGCATTGCCTTCAGGGGCTTCAGCCGCGCTTCGTGCGTGCCGGCGGGCGCCGGAATCGCCATGAGCCCGCGCAGACGAAGGCGAGGAAGCTTTGCGACCGCATCAGCAAAGTCGAAGAGTTCTTCGGGCTTGATGCCCGACTTCGAGCCTTCATCGTCGATGTTGACTTCAATGAGGACATTCAAGTCGGGCCTGTCGGCCGGCCGCTGATTCGAGAGGCGCTCGGCGATCTTCAAGCGGTCGATCGTCTGCACCCAGTCGAAATGTTCGGCCACGATGCGGGTCTTGTTCGACTGAAGCGGCCCTATGAAGTGCCATTCCAAATCCAATTCCGGGCGATGAGCCTTGAACCAATCGATCTTGCCGCAGGCTTCCTGCGCATAGTTTTCGCCGAAGGCGCGCTGGCCGGCCTCGGCGCAGAGAAGGAGCGCCTCGGGCCCGAAAGTCTTCCCGACGGCCAAAAGCTTCACCGACCCGAGCGTGCGGGATGCGGCTTTCCGCGCCGCTTCGAGCTCGGCGCACACGTGCGCATAGCGCTCGAGGAGTCCTGGAATCAATTCGCTCATGCAAAGTCTGTTCGGCCGCTCTTGCCGTCGGCCGATCAATGAAATAGTCAAGCATTGCCGCCGGCGTCGAACCCGCATTGAGGCATCTCGGCCGGCCATGATGCTGAGAAGTCTACTCGCAATCGAGACGCGTCGGAAAGCGCCCCTCCGAAAGCAGCATGAAAGCGTACCGATCTCAAAAAAATCCGATTTTGGGAAAAGCCCTTGCTTTTCAGGCCTTTTAAATTGATAAAGATCAACAACTCATCTTTCTGGCACTGAGCGCAAGCGCCGCTTTGATCTTCACGCCGCGTCAAGCGGAGGTTGCCCGCATCGACCAGACATCGCCATCCAATTGATTTTCAAAGAGTTTTCTTGAAGACAAAAGCGCAGCGGACGCAGCTTGGAAATGACGACGCATCGGATCATTGTCTTCGATTCGCCGATCCGGCAACGATTAAACCACCTCTCCCGCATGGCGAATCAAATTTTCAAGATCATTTTTTAATTCTTTGCGGCTTCTTTTGCATAAACTTGCACGCATCTGCCGAAGCAATCGTTCCGGCTTCCGCATTTGAATTTCGCTTTGGAGGTTCGACATGCCGCGCATCGTTCAAGCGCATTCTTCTCCCCGCGCTTCCGAAACTTCCCGACGTTCTTTCTGGACTGCCGTCAAGAACGCGCTCTTCGAGGCTGCGGCCGCCGAAGAAAAAATCTCTTCGGGCAACGATGCGCTCGACGAGCTTCTCGAAGGCGGCTTTCCGAAGAACGGCCTCATCGAGATTCTGCCGGCCGCAGGCATGCACGGCGAACTGCAGATGCTTCTTCCGGCCGCCGCCGCTCTCGGCCGAGGCGTCTGGATCTATCCGAGCGCCGATCGCTTCATGCCGTACGCGCCCGCGCTTGAAGCGGCCGGCATCGACGTGCCGCGCCAGCTCTTCGTTCGTTCCTCCGAACCGAAGGCGGCATTCGAAGCGGCCGAGGAAGCCGCGGCAAGCGGCGAAGCGGACTTCGTCGCTGCGCGGCTCCCGACGCTGCAGAGCACGGAAGACCGCAAAGCCATGCGCCGCCTTGCACTTTCGGCCGAAGCCGCCGGCACGACCGTCTTCGTCTTCCGTCCTGCCGCGACGGCCTGCATGGATTCGCCCGCGAAGCTGCGCCTGCAGGTTTCGCCCTCGCCCTGCTCTGCTTCCCGGCGCCTCATGCTCGTGACTGTGCGCGCTTCGAACCCGAACAGCTTCATGGCGATGAGAAAGAGCGCCGAGATTTCGCTCTTTCCCAAAGCGCTTCGCGCGGGCGGCGAAAAAGCTGCGCGCACCCGCGCGGCCGCCTGCAAATCATTTCTCGGGCCGCTTTGCCGAACCGGCTTTCGCATAAAAAACTTCAGCTCCGGATGCCGCTCATGACGACCTCCCTCAAGTGGATTGCAATCGACCTCCCCCGCACCCTGTGGGCCGCACGGCCGTTTTTGGCGAATCTCTGCGCCGAAAGGCCTGCGGCTCTCTGGTCGCATGACGCGCATTCGGCCGAATGCATCGAAAGCGCCAACGCCGCCGCCGAACGCTTCAGCATCGCGCCCGGCATGTCGGCGAGCCGGG
>CAZUXQ010000068.1:0-7884 GCA_964624425.1 uncultured Sutterella sp. | reverse complement strand
GATCCATGACAAAATCCGAACTGCTTGAAGAGTTCGTCAGTCGGATGCCGACCGTTGAAGAATGCAAGTGCTTGGATGCGGCGTCCGCGATCATTGCTTCGATGACGCGGGCCTTAGCTTCGGGCAACCGCATTGAGATTCGCGGCTTCGGTTCTTTCGGGCTGAAGTACCGAGCGGAACGAATTGCTCGGAATCCTCAAAACGGTTCTTCAGTGCGCGTGAAGCCTCGCTATACGGTTTTCTTCAAAGCCGGCAAGAGTCTTCGCGCCCGCGTCGACGGACAGCTGGACTAATCGGCAGACATATAGCGGACTGAAATCCTTCAAAATTTCAGTCCCTCTCGGGCTGACATCAACAAAAACCGCATTGCTTCCTCACCGAAGCAGTGCGGTTTTTTTGCATTTGCAGTGCTTGTTCGATCTCAGAGCTGACGCATGAACAAGAAGCGTCGGGAAGCGTTTCGGCAGACTGAGGGACGCAGGCCGCCGAGTGCGCGGTCGACATTGGAATGCCTGGCCTGCAGCGCAGGCTTGGACGGCGCCTCTTTCCCTGCCTCCCGGCTTCCAGAGCCTGAATCCTGCTCGTCAAGTTGAAGACGACTTTGTTCGCGCAAGTCCGTCCCGGCAGACTTTCGGCATTCAGACGCTGCATGCGGTCCCGGCTGAACGCAGCATCGAGCACCCGGCGAAGCGAATTTTTCAATGCCCCAGCGTCCTCGAACGGTTCCGGAAGCTTTGTCCGCGCTCTCCGCCGCGGCCTGCACGACGCATCCTTCGCTCAGCCCCGCCCATTTCTCCCGTACGGTTCGGCTCAGACAGCCGCCGGGCAAAACTCCGACGAGGAGAGTCTCAGACAGGAAGGAATTGCCGCCCAAACTTCCTCAAGGCTGAGGCAGCTCTTGACGGCCGGACGCCTGAATCAGCGGCTCGGCGAAGCGGGCAATGAGGCCGCCGGCCTGTTCCCGGCCGAACAGCATCATGATCCGGCGCACGGCGTCGCGCGCAATATCGGCGTCCGAAAAGCCGGGAATGCGCCTCTGAAGGACGCTTTTGCGAGCCTGCCGAAATTCAGCGGTCTGCCGGCAGCGCGAGACCCGGCGGTCCTGCAGACGCGCTTCCGGCCGTTCTTCCGCCTGCGCTTGGACGAGACCGACGCGCGGCTTGGGATTCGGTCTGGCGGTGCGAGGCGCGGAGGCTTCTTTCCGCAGCATGCGCAGGCATCACGCCGGAGTGCAGAAAAAATCCGCTGAAATTTCAAAAACTTGTCTCGAAATTCAGCGGATTTTCAGGACTGCTCGTGCGTCAGCCCTGATAGTTCATGCAATCGTCCTGTCGGGAGATGACGTGAAAGCGAAGAAAAAGTAAAATTTGCAGTTTAATCCAAGACGCGTAAGTAATTTAGCTTGGATCGTTGCGGCAGGCGTTTTCGACGGCTATTTTGGAACAAACGATGGAATTTGAGTACTGGCACCTGGTCTTCATACCGCTTCTTTTCTTGGCCGGGTGGCTTTCAAGAGGGCTCGAGCAAAAGCAACGTTCCGGCTCGAACTCGCTTCCAGAATCGTATTCGCGAGGACTGTCGCTTCTTATTGATGAGCAAACGGACAAGGCCATCGACATCTTCATTGAAGTCGTTCGCGTCGATCCGGACTTGATCGAACTCCAGCACGTACTCGGGAACCTTTTTCGTCGACGCGGCGAATTCGAACGCGCCATCCGTCTGCACCGCCATCTCTACAACCGTGCCGACCTGTCGGGCGAAGAGCGTGCCCGCGCATTGAAGGAGCTTGCGCAGGATTATCTTCGAGCGGGCGTCTTCGATCGCGCCGAAGCGGCGTTCCGCCGTCTCTCCGAAGTGCCGAGCGAGTACCTCTATGCGCTTAAGGCGCTTCTCGACATTTACATTACCGAGCATGAATGGGAAGCAGCAACGGAAACAGCTCGCCTTCTCGAAACGCAGGCGGGCGAAAAGCACGGCAAGGAAATAGGGCATTTCTACTGCGAACGCATTGACCTTGCACTCAAGCGCAAGAACCTTGAAGAAGCCGACCGACTTGCCAAAAAGGCGCTAGAGCGTGCCGACGAAACACCGCGTGTGCGGCTTGCTGCCGCTCGCGTGTGCCTCATGGTGGGCGCCCTCTCGGAAGCCATCCGACTTTGGCGCGAAACGGCAGAAAAGTTTCCGGAATTCGTGCCGGTCTTCGTGGGCGAATTGGCGGATGCAATGGCTGCGCAGGGACATCGTGCCGATGCCATCCAGATGCTCAACGATGCATGCGAAGAAACGAAGAGCATCGGTGCTATGGAAGCCGCACTTTCTCGCGTTGCTCAGTGGGAAAGCCTGGCTGCGGCCGAGCGCATCGCCGTGAAGCTCCTTCAGGAGCACCCGAGCCTTCTTGCCTTCAATGCGTTCCTGCAGCTCAAGATCAAGGCCGAACCGGAAAATGAAGAAGCGAAACTGATGGCTTCGCTTATCGGTCGCCATGCGCGGCGCCTCTCGCGCTATCAATGCGTAAAGTGCGGCTTCCTTTCGACTTCGTTCAACTGGCACTGCCTCGGATGCGGCAGCTGGGACAGCTTCCCGCCGCGACGCATCGACGACGCAAAAAAAGGCTGATTGCGCCAAGAGAAAAGCCAAAGCGCGGCTTTGCGAAGCAATTTACGGAGTGTACAGAACTTTGGCGCTTTGTTACAAAAAGGCTCAGAATAAGTCTCGGGCCTTTTTAATCATCATTCGTAAAATTTCAAAAGACCCGAAAAGGGATAAACAAGAACTATTTCGACAGGAAACGCAGAGAGCTATGTTTAAGCGCATCGGCCTGCTCGTATTGGCCAATTTTGCCGTCTTCATTATGCTCTCGATCGTGCTCACGATCGTGCAGATGGTCTTCGGCGTGAATTTCGGCGCCATGGCCGGATCCAACCTCAACCTTGCGACGCTCTTCATCTTTGCGATGGTCGTCGGCTTCAGCGGCTCCCTCATTTCGCTTGCCATGTCCAAAACCATGGCGAAGCACTCCATGGGAGTGCGCACGATCGATCCGAAGCATCCGGCTTCCGCGCTTGAGGATTATCTCGTTCGGGTGGTAGGCGCGCAGGCCTGCAAAATCGGTCTGCCGATGCCCGAAGTCGGCATCTATGAAGGCGAACCGAATGCCTTTGCAACGGGGGCTTCGCAGTCTAATTCGCTCGTGGCGGTCTCGACGGGACTTCTCAACATGATGAACCGCGAAGAGATTGAAGCGGTCATCGCGCACGAACTCTCGCACGTGAAGAACGGCGACATGGTTACGATGACGCTCTTGCAGGGCGTGATGAATACTTTTGTTGTCTTTTTCAGCCGCGTGATCGGTTGGGTGGTGGACCGGCAGATCCTTCGCAACGAAGACGATGCTCCGGGCGTAGGTTATTACGTAACATCGCTCGTTCTCGACATTGCTCTCGGTTTTTTGGCCAGCATCGTCGTTGCGTCCTTCAGCCGTTGGCGTGAGTACCGTGCCGATGCGGGCGCGGCGGGCATCATGAACGGTGCGGCTCCGATGGTTGAAGCGTTGCGCCGTTTGGGCGGCATCCAGCCCGCAGAATTGCCGGGCGCCGTTAAAGGTTTCGGCATCTCGGGGGGAATCGGCTCGCTCTTCGCATCGCATCCCTCGATCGAAAAGCGCATTGAGGCGTTGCAGACGCAACGCTTCCGCGCTTAAGGCACTTCAAGCTGAAAGCAAACCCACTCAAAAGCCGCTTGGGAGGAGATTCCCGATCGGCTTTTTTGCGGTGTGCTCGGCATGAGCTCGAGTCGGCGGGCGAAAGTCGCGCGAAAGGGGCTGGCAGCTTTGCGGCCGAGAGCAGGGCGTGCGCCATGAGGGGCAGGCTGAAGGAAGCCGGAGGCAGCCCCTTGAGCTGATGACCAAGAACCTCATGAGGCATATGGCGACGGACAAGCCCGCAGAACAATGCAAAGTCCCAAGGCTGCACGGAACCGCTTATGCAAATGAAGCAGCTGCATGAGGAGAAAGATCGTGCTCTTGCCCGAGGAGGTCTCGCGGACGTCGTTCCAACTGGGGCTGCGGAGCAGAGTCACAGCCTTCCAAGGTGCATGCTGTCGGGAAATGCGCCGCCGCGGCCGCCGGCTTCGCACGTCCGGCGCCTCGTCGCCAGTCTTTTTGCTCGGCACTCATTCCGGCACCTCCCGAGCAGGCGCTGAAGGCGGACAGCGCCGACTCGGATGCCCTGCTTGCGAAGGAGGCGGCATCCGGGGGACAGCCGAACAGCCCGCGCAGGCGGCGGACGCCGGCAGGTACGGTCTCGCCGCCGAGCATTGCCCGCTTGGGCGCATGCGGATTCTTTTGGGGGCGCCGTTCCGGCGGCAAAGAGAGAGGCATTCCGCAGAACTCGGGATCAGGAAGCGTTGCGGTCAATGCCGTGTTCGTCGGCGGCGTCGCAGGCGCGGCGCCCCTCGTTATGCACGAGGCGGACGGCATGGAGCTTCATTTCATTGGTGTTTTTGCGGCGAGGTGCGGCTGTGAGAAGGACTCCCGACAAGGGAAGGCATCGCAGCCTATTTCTCTCTTGTCGACAAGTCCGGGGAAACCCCATCTCAGAGATCTGTACGCGTAGCTCTCAGTTGCTTTGTTCGGGATTTGCACCGTGAGATTGGAATCAGCGAAACGGACAAGGTTGCTTGCTTGTGACAGGCATTGTGCTGGCATCGGCGGTGGGACATCTTTGCCGTAGCGGCGCAGAAGGCTGCCGCTTTGTATCGCGGTGGCCGAACTTCTCCTTCGCTTTTTCATGAAGGCTGCAACAAGAGCATCTTTGCGAATCTGCTGAAACCGCAATTTGCAGTCATCTGACGTGCGGTTTGCGGGATCGGCATGCTTGGGGATTCAGCTCACGTTCTTTCTCTCGATCGAGACTTCGAACGAGCGACGACGGTCTTGATGGCGACAACCGGTTATGGTTCATAACGACCTGGATGGTCTTTGCGGAGCGTTGCCCGATCTCGAAAGAAATAGTCCTGCATCGCTTTTATCGTTACGGTTATCTTGTTCATCGTCGCAAAAGGTGAATTCGATGCGCTCGATTTTTTCGGTTCAGGGCGTTCTTCCGCACGATGCTGTCGAAGCGTTTTCTGAAGTGCATGCCGGTCGGCAGAGGAGTTTTGCCGTCCGGCTCGAACCGAGTGCGGACGGCGCACTGGGAGTGCTTTTATGGGGCTTGCGCTCTGCTCCGCAGAACTTGAAATCGTCGTCGTTTTCATGAGGATCTGCCTTCTCTCGCGAAAACTGATCTCGTCGCGGAATGCTTCGCCAATGTCGAAAGAGCGCTCCAGGCAATGCCTGAGCAAATCAATAGCTGACGGTAACTTCAAAGTCTGCGTCACGCACGCGCGCAGCAATGGCGTCGAGAACGTCTTTTGAAGCTTTCTTGAGATTCTTTTCGGGCGTTTCGCGGTCGATCGTATAGATTGTGACGAGCTTCGGGCCGATCGCCTTGAGTGTTTCGAGCCAGGGCGCCACGAACTGGTCGCCCGTATTGTCGACATCGCGGTCGAGATAGGTGCCGCAAAGGAAGATCGTCTGAATCATCGCACGGCCGCCGAAGGCTTTCATCTGTTCGATGATCTTCGGGAGCTCGTAGAGCGAGGTTGGACGGTTCACGAATTTGATGTAGTCGGCGTCCGCAGCATCGAGTTTCAAGAGCGGATTGTCGATCATCATGAGAGCCTCGAAGACATCGTCCTTCAGAATGTGCGTTGCGTTTGTGAGGACGCTGATCTGCGCCTTTGGGGCGTATCGATTGCGAAGGACAATCGTATCTTCGATGATGCCTTTGAATTCGGGGTGGCCGGTCGGTTCGCCGTTGCCGGCGAAGGTGATGTTGTCGGGAATAGTGCCTTCGGCCTTCATGTCTTGGAGCTTCGCTTCGAGCGCTTCGCGAACAGATTCCCGATTCGGCATGCGGTCGCGCGGCGTCTGCCTGGCGTTGCGGCCGCATTCGCAGTAGATGCAGTCGAAGTTGCAGATCTTGCCGTCAGCGGGCAGAAGATTCACGCCGAGCGAGACGCCGAGGCGGCGAGAATGAACTGGTCCGAAAATAGGACTCGGAAAAAGAATCGTAGACATTAGAATTAAAAATTTCAAAAGAAGTTAATGCGAGCAAGCGCTCGCTTTCTTAACGGTCTGCATGTGCTTTTGAATGCATGCTGCGAAGCGCTTCTGCGATCTCATCGCAGGAGTGAAGATCATTTTTGGCATCCTGACGACCGATCCAGAAAATCATGGCGGCAAGCGACGATCCCGTGAGGAAAAGGCCGACGGCAGTGGCGCCCCAGAAACCGAAAACATTGTATGGACCGCCCGCCCATTCGGCGCCGAACGCAAACAGATGGCCGAGTCCGAGTCCCATGCCCCAGAGCATGACGCCGTAAATGATCATCGGCACTGTCGTGACGCGGTAGCCTCGAAGCGAAAACGCGCTTACCGTCTGCATCGCGTCGAAGACGTGGTAGCAGCAGCCGAACAGAATGAGCGTCGCAGCCAGATCGTGAACGGCGGCTTCCTGCGTGTAGAGCCAGATGATGGTGCCGCGCCCGAAATAGAGGATGAGCGACATCGCGAGCGCAATGCAAATCGTAAGCGTCATGCAGCGCTTGACGACTTCGTAGGCAATCGCCGGCCAGCGCGCGCCGAGGCATTGCGAGATGAGAACGGACGAGCTGATCCCGATCGAGAGCGGGAACATGTAGCACATCGACGTGAGGTTCGCGACGATCTGGTGCGACGAAATGATCGACGGACCGAAGCGCGATATGAAGATCGCCATGAGCGTGAAGCTTGAGACTTCGAAGAAGGTCGAGAGTCCAATCGGAATGCCGATGTGAAGCTGCTCCTTGAGACGCGTCCAGCACGGCCCGACGATTTTTGCTGGATGCATGCGCTTGTAATACGGGTCGATCTTCCAGATAAGGATGTAGGCGGCGAGCGCAAAATAGGTGAGAACGAAGAAGGAGACGCTGGCGCCGCCACCGCCCATGGCGGGAAAGCCGAGAAGTCCATACATGAAGAAGGCATTCAAGGGCGCTTTGAGAACGAGCATGCCGATCGAGACCCACATGGTGATGCGCGGGCGCGAAACGGCGGCGTTGAGTGCGATGAAGACGCGTGCTGCCATGCTTCCAGGCAGTGCGAGCGCGGTCCAAAAGATGTATTCGCGCGTCATGTCGGCAACGACGCCCTTGACCTGACCGAGTTCGATCCAGAAATCAGTCTGCATGAGGATGCACATGCCGATGACGGCGAGGAAGAGAACAAGCCAGTAGCTCTGAGTCATTTCTTCGCCGATCGCCTGATATTTGCGGGCGCCGAAGTGATGCCCCGCGATAGGCGAGAGCCCTTGAAGCGTGCCCGCCAAGCCCATCATGACGGAAATGGTCGCGGCGCCGCCGAGCGCACAGGCGGCGAGATGCTCCTGCCCTAGACGGCCGGCCATGATTGTGTCGATCGTGCCGCTCCCGATGATCGCAAGGTTGGCGACGAAAAGCGGTCCAGCCAGACGAGCCAGAGCTTTGAAGGATATGTCCGGCGGCGGCAACGACTTGTGCATTTTGTCATTCTTGTCGGAAGCGGCACCAATCAACGCTTGGATGCAGCAGTTGTTGATCTCAGTTGGGGGCGGCCGCTTGTTCGACGCGTTCCGCGTGCTTCGAACTCGGCACGACGTAGAAGACCTCATCGGTATGCACTCGCGAAATGGGCTTGCCGATCATCTGCGAAGGCAGAACGCCATTGCGGTCGCGGATGATGCGGAAGCGGATCTGCCCATCTTTTTGGGCGGGTGCGTCGGCGTTCGAGAGATGCGCCGGCGTCGCGAGGAAGTGAACGCCGCC
>CAZUXQ010000067.1:0-7904 GCA_964624425.1 uncultured Sutterella sp. | reverse complement strand
TTCTTCCAGCCTTACGACGGGCTTTTGCCCATACTCGACCTCTTCCGCGGCGTAAGATTCAGCCGTAAAGCCGATGCTTGCCGGAACGGCTTCGTGGAAGAAGCTCTGGAACTGAGCAAACGTAAAGCCTTCGCGATCGGGCTCGGGCGCCTCCAGGTAGCGAATCCTTGAAATCCATCGCATGGCCGCGGCTTCGCCGATTGCGTGGTCGACCATCGACTGCAGCGCCAGCAAGAGGCCGTCTCGCTCGCCCATAGGCAGGGGCGGCATGCCTATGCAGTGCATTTCGAGCTCGTAGCGGTCTTCGACCTTGCGCGGATAGATGAGCACGTTCTCCGGCGTGTAGCGGCGGTCGCCCATGGTGACGCCCAGAACGCCCGTCTTCGCGCGTCCGGCAGTGAAGACCCAATTTTTCTTCAGAGATTCGGGCATTCGCTTCCCAAAAGCAAGAATTGCAGGCATCTGCGTAGGTTCGCCCAGCGGCGAGATCGTGAGCACATAGCGGCTTTCATGAAGACTCTCGATGCGGCCGATTTCGCAGCGCCAAGGGATCGCAATCGAGCCGAAGCACTTTTCCATGAGACGGTAGAGCTCCGCCTGATTTTCCAGACCCGGCTCGTCGAGCGCCTTGAGCAGTTCGGCCTCATGCTCGACAAAGGCCGCCCAAGTGCGGTCGCAGCGTGCGAGGAACGACTCCTTGAAGGCGGGCACGTACATCGCCTGGCGAATGCGCGAGAAAAGCAGAACCGCCTCCTCGTCGAAAGGACGCCGATCCATTGCCTGACGCAGATAGGTTTCGGCTTCGGGCGCGCGGTCGATGCCGTGCAAGGCATAGGCCATGATGTAGCACCAAGCGTAATGACGAAGAAACAGATCTTCGTCCTCAAGGACGAACGCTCCGCTCCCGCTTCGGGCGCGGCAGCCGGCATGGCCGCCGCTCTCCTGAGCATGCGTTTCGCCCCTTCCGCGGCTTTCGGGCGAGAGTCCTGCCGGTTCGTTCCTGCGTTCGGGATCGCCGCCTTCCTCCGGCACATCCTCAAGCATGCTTTCCTGCATCAAGGAGAATTCGGAAAGATGCTTGAGGCGCTCGAAGAAGCTTTCCTTCCCGGGCGTCGTGCTCAGAACCGAAATCTTCATGCCCATTGCGACTACCTCGTGCATCTCGGCGCTGCAGGTTTTTGCGCTGCACGCTGCGAGGCGCATCTTTTCCATTGCAAGAGCAGGCCATTCGGCATTGTCGGAGCGCTCGATAAGGTCGAGGACGGACTTCGCTCGATCAAAGTCCGCTTCGTCGAGCGCTCTCGAATACTGACGGAAAAGTTCGCGTTCGGCATCCGTCACCTTCCCTCCCGGCGGGAAGGCAAGCGCCGATCCCCAATCCTCGGACCCAGCTTCGGGCGACATGGCATAGCCCCAATCGAAGCCTTCCGAACCGCACAAAGGCGGATCGAAGCGCATCTCGACCGTGCGAAGCGAAAAACCATCGTGCGGCGGCGCAGGATCGCGCAGCATTGCCGCCTCAAACTTCGTCATCCAATCAGGCTCGAATTTGTCCGAATCGAAAAGCACCTTGATGCTCGGACGAATTGTCGCGCCAAGACGTTTGAGAAGCTCGGGCGTCGTCTTATAAGGCTCATCGTTCGAATCGTCGAAGTCGCCGATGCCGTAGAAAGCCATCATCTCTTCGCGCGTTCGTCTGCCGTCTTCGCGCTCGTAAATCGTGAGAATCCGGTTCGGCGATATGCTCACCTGCACGACGCGCTCGGGATCAATCCTAAAGCGCACAAGTTCGCGCCAAAGCGTGCAACTCATGCGGCGAAGCCACGCAAGCGGCATGTTGGAAAGCCCCGCAGCGTTCGTCTGGAATTCAAGCCTGCAGCTCAGATTCTTCATCTTCGCGTCAAAGCTCGCAAAGGGAAGGCATCTGTCCGAAAAAACAACATCCTCGGCTTGAAAATAAGTCTTGATGTATTCGAGGCGAGTCTCTTTGAGGCTGTAGATCTTCGAAGCGCGAATGCGCCTCAGAAGCGCGTCGGGCTCAAAGGTCTGATTGCGAATGTCCCGATCAATCTCAGGATCCGGATCACGAAGAAGAATCTTATGGAAAGGCTCCTTGTTCTCTATGTCCATGCGAAGCGTTTCAAGCCACAAGTCGCCGGGCCATTTTTCGAGAGCCTCGCCAAGATGCCGCAGCGCATCGTCGCGGCGCTTCAGCGCAACGTAGAGAATCATCGCGGCAAGCCCGTAATCCTTCGGCTCGTCCGCAATTGCGAAAAAGTCGGCGAGCAGTGCGTCGTCGATCCAGTCTTTCGCCTGGCCGCACCTGAAAAGACTCTCGAGCCAGAGCGCAAAAGCCTCCTTGTGCGGCCTGCCCTTGAGCGCTGAGTCGTTCTGCACCTTTGCAAGCATCACGCTCGCGCGGAAAAAGCCTTCGAAAGTGTACTCGCACATGTGCGAGCGAGCGGCCCACATTTGAAAATCGGCGTCCTCAAGCGCCTCTTCGGGCAGAAACCGTCCTTCGGCAATGCCTTCCTTGAGGATCTTCGCAAGAACGGCTCTGAGCGCTTCGGGATGCGCGACGGATCTGCGGCGAGCGGACTCAAGAAGAGGAAGATGCTGCGAGGTAATAATCATTGTTTTTGCATCGACGGCGAAGCGCGCTTCGTCGAAGTCGTTTCGAAAAAGATGCCTCTCTCCCTGGCCGTCGAAGCGATGAAGAAAGGCGTGCATCGACCGGCGCCTTGCCTGCACGAGGCTCCCGCCAGCCGAAATCGTTTGCTCAGCGGCTACCGGCCAGCAGTCGCCTGCTTTGGGAAGAGAAGCGTCATGTCGTGCCAAACGGCGCCGCCGTGGACGGACTGGGAGACCCCCATCTCTCTGAAGCCGAAGCGTTCGTAGAAGCCGATCAGGTGTTCCTTGCACGTGAGAATCACGCCGTCGCGGCCCTCTTGACGAGCCTTCTCGATGAAAGCGCGCATGAGCGCGGAAGCGCAGCCCTGTCCGCGAAAGTCGGGCGAGACGGCAAGGCCGAAAACGGACTGGTAGCGGCCGTTCGGCTTATGAAGCGCCGCATTCTCGAACATGTCGTCCGAAATGGTCGGCTGATCCGTGCACATGCCGTCGATGAGGCCGACCGGCACGCCGTCCTTGAAGAGAAGGAGGAAATCATCCGGGAATACGGCGAGGCGCGCGGCAAAGGATTCGCGCGTCGCCATCTCGGCGGCCGGGAAGCTCTTGGACTCAATGTCGACCAGAATGTCAATGTCGTCGGACGTAGCGGTTCTGATTGAAAACACAGGACTGAAAATAATGAGGTTCAGCAGCTCGAGCGGGCAAACGCCGGGATGAAGCCGCAAAAAAGATTCCCGCAATTTAGCAAACTTTGGGAAGCATGTTGCGGCTCGCGGCGATCTATCTTGCGAAACTGGAAAAGAACGCATGCCCAAATAGATGATTTTCAGAGAATATCTGATTCCTTGCTCTATCCGAAGAGAAGCTTGAGGCTGCGTCCCAGACGCTTCGCTGGGATGTCGGCTTTCCCGGAAAGCGACTCTCATCAAACCATTCGGAAACTCATGATGTTTTGCAACGCCGGCGCCGCGGCCTGCGCTTCGAATGCGCCCTATTCCCGGCGCCGCGAAGACTACGAAATCCTCGCCCACGCCGGCAATTGGGCCGCGTTTGCCGCAACGCGCCAAGGCGGAGCAGATGCGGTCTATTTCGGCGTTGAAAAGCTCAACATGCGGGCGGCCGCAGCGAAGACCTTCCCCGTCGCGGATCTCTCGGAAATTGCGCGCCGCACGAAGGACCTCGGGCTCAAGACGCGGCTTGCGGTCGATACGCTCCTTTACGACGGCGGCATGGATGACATGATGCGCGCGATGGATGCCGCAAAGGCTGCCGGCATCGACGCCGTGATCGCTTCGGATCCGGCCGCGATCCTCTACGCCTGCAAAGTCGGGCTCGAAGTGCATCTCTCGACGTAGCTCGGCATCTCAAACGCCGAATCGCTTGCATTCTGGGCGCCGCATGCGGACGGCAACGGTTCTCGCGCGAGAACTTACGCTCGAGAAAATCGCCGCGGTGGCCGGCGAAGTGCACAAGCGCCCGATTCACGGTCCTTCCGTATGTCTCGAAATCTTCTGCCGCGGCGCCATGTGCATGGCTGTGAGCGGACGCTGCTGCCTGAGCTTCGCGACGCAAGGCAAGAGCGCCAATCGAGGCGAATGCCTGCAGAACTGCCGGCGCACGTACCGCATTGTCGACAAGGAGCGAGGCTTCGAAATCGACGTCGAAAACGAGCGCCTTCTCTCGCCGAAGGACATGAAGACCGTCGGCATCATGGACCGCCTCATCGCAAGCGGCGCGACGGTCTTCAAGATCGAAGGCCGCGCGAGAGGTCCGGAATACGTCAGGACGACATGCGCGTGCTGCGACGAAGCGCTTCGCGCCGTGCTCGCAGGCGAATGGTCCGAAGACTGCCGCACGCGCTGGGACGATCGGCTCGCGAGAGTCTTCAACCGAGGATTCCGGCCGGGCTGGTACTTGGGCGCCGACGAGATGGAGCGCACGACGAGCTCCGGTTCGAGCGCAGCTGAAAAGAAGATTCATGCCGGGAAGTGCCTCAACTATTTCAAAAACGCTCATGTCGGCCATTTTCTCGTCGAAGCCGGAGAACTCAAGAACGGCGACAAGGTGCTCGTCGCGGAGCCGACGAGCGGCGCGGCGCTCTGCGTGATTGAAGACCTCAGAATCAATGATCGTCAGGCAGCGCCGGATGAAAGAGCCAAGAAAGGCGACGAAGTCACATTCAAAGCGCCAGAGCGCATTAGAGCGCAGGACAAGCTCTATCGAATCGTTTCGACGGAAAGCCGCTGACGCATTTGCCGCAGCCTTCAGGAATTAAGCGCTGCGCCGCAGGCCCGCTGAACGCAATGGACCAGCTTGCGCCGATCCGAGAATCGCCGCCTGAACGGCATTGACGGATTCTTCGCCCGCCGTCGCGAATCGAAGCCGCCGCTCGATGATGCAGGTCTTCGCGTCGGCGCTGATCTCGTTCTTCACGCACTTCGGCCGGACGGCGAAGGTCCTTGCCTGCGCTCGAACAAAGCCGTTCCAGCGGACGACGGCGGGTTCGAATCCGCGCGCAGCGCGTGAAGCAGAACGGCTCGATGCCGTTGGCCGGCAGAGACGTCGGGCAGGAACCAGCTGTTCCTCAAGCTCTTTATGATGCGGCTCTCTCACCGCAGATTCGAAAGCCTTCAGGTTCTTCGCATCGAAGCGAAGACCTGCGCCGGACATGAACCGATCGACCGTCGGCTCGATGTTTTCGGAGCAGCGCTTGCGCTTCGCAGGACCGCCAACGAAGAGTCCGCCTTCTTTCGAGAAAAATGGACGGATGCGCCTCGAGCCTTTCATCAGGGATCTCTGAGCCGGCACCGCACCAGCCCACCAGCCGCGTCTTCCGGCAGCATTCGCCATCAACGAATCAAGGCAGATGCCTTCTTTGCGAGAGCGCCCGGCTCTTCCGCGCTCTCGAATGATTTGCGCGGCATCCGGCATGCCGCCCGCCCGCATTTGCTGTCGTTTTCATTCAAACAAATCTAGGTTGTTGCTCTTACTGCTTTTTGCTTATCCGATTGATTTGCGGCAAAAACTCTTTTCCCGCATCTCCCCAAGCAGGTATTTTTGGGACGTCTTTCAGATTGCTGCTGAGAATCCTTATCGTTACTATTCGCTGTGTCAGCATCGTTTTTGTGCGAATAGGATGTCTCAGATGTTCTCGCCGCGTAGAAAAATTGTTCCGCTCACGTCGCTTGCGCTCGGAACGCCGGCCACCGTCGTGCGCCTGAAGCTTGAAGCCGCTGAAGTCCAGCGTCTTCAAAACCTCGGCATGCGGATGGGCGCAGCGGTCCGCGTGCTCGAAGCGGCAAAAGGCGCGCCGCTTCTTGTTGCCGTAGGCGATGCGCGCATCGCCGTCAACTACGACGTCGGCGAGAAGATTTTCGTCTTCGGATGATGAGCCTTCCCGCGCACAAAGCGCGGTCTTTCCAACAAACGCAAGAGAAGAAAACAATGAAGCTCAAAGAACTGCCCATCGGCTCCAAAGGCCGAATCGTGGGCTTTGGCAAGGAAAACCTCGAATACCGTCGACGCCTCGTCATGCTCGGCGCTACGCCGGGGGTCGCCTTCGACGTTGTCCGCGCAGCGCCCTTGGGCGATCCGATCGAAATCCGCGTGCGCGGCAGCTTCATCAGCGTCCGCAAGGATGAAGCCGAGCTCATGGAAGTCGAACGCATCAACTGATTTGTTTTTAAGAAGCAGTGCAATCGAACAAAAAACGCACGCTCTTGAGGGAGAAGCCATTTCATGTCAAAGCATATCGTCTGCGTCGTCGGCAATCCGAACTGCGGCAAAACGACGCTATTCAACGCGCTGACCGGCTCGAAGCAGTCCGTCGGCAACTGGCCGGGCGTCACCGTCGACAAGAAGACGGGCCGCTTCTCGCATAAGAATGAGGAGGTCGAGCTCGTCGACATTCCCGGCATCTACTCCATTACGCCGTCGTCGCATTCGGGCGCCGACGAACGCATTGCCCGCGACTACATTCTGACGGGCGAAGCCGAAGCCGTCATCAACATCATCGACGCCTCGAATCTCGAGCGCAATCTCTACCTCACGTCGCAGCTGATTGAAATGCGCGTGCCGATGATCGTCGCAGTGAACATGCTCGACATCGCCAAGCAGCACAAGCTCGAAATCGACCTCGGCAAGCTCGAAAAGGCTCTCGGCTGTCCGGTGATCGGCATCGTCGCGAGCCGCGAAACGGGCGTCAAGGACCTGAAGGACCGCTTGATTCAGTTCCTCGAAAATCCGTCGCTCGCTCCCGTTCAGACGGTTCATTCCGACAAGATCGCCGAAGGCGCTCAGAAAATCTCCAAGGAACTCGCCGCCGCCAACGTGCCGCACGCCGATTGGTTCGCGTCGCAGCTCCTCGAAAGGGCGCCGGGCATCGAAGACAAGCTCGAAGGCGTCGATCTCGAACCAATCCGCAAGATTGTGAACGAACTCGACGAAGCCTTCGACGGCAATCTGGACATCGAAATTGCCAACGCGCGCTACGACTTCGTCGGCAAGATCGCCGAAAAGGCTGTTCTGCGTCAAGGCGAAGTGAGCACGACGATCACCGACAAGATCGACCGCATCGTCCTCAACCGCTGGTTCGGGCTTCCGATCTTCCTGTTCATCATGTATGTGATGTTCCTCTTCACGCAGAACCTTGGAGGAGTCTTCATCGACTTCTTCGACATTCTCGTCGGAGGCATCTTCGTCGAAGGCTTCGGCGAACTTCTCGCCTCCATCGGCACGCCCGAATGGCTCAAGGTTTTCCTCGCCGACGGCATCGGCGGAGGTCTGCAGACGATCTCCACCTTCATCCCGGTCGTCTTCTTCCTCTTCTTCTTCCTCGCCATTCTCGAGGACTCGGGCTACATGGCCCGCGCCGCTTTCGTCATGGACCGCGTGATGCGCGCCCTGGGACTGCCGGGGAAGGCCTTCGTGCCGCTCCTTGTGGGCTTCGGCTGCGGCGTGCCTGCCGTCATGGCCGCCCGCACAATGGATCGAGAATCCGACCGCATCATAACCGTCCTCATGGCGCCGTTCATGAGCTGCGGGGCCCGTCTCCCGGTCTACGTCCTCTTTGCGGCCGCCTTCTGGCCCACCAACGGTCAGAACCTCGTCTTCCTTCTCTACATCATCGGCATTCTATTCGCCATCCTGACGGGCTTTCTTCTCAAGCGCACCGCGCTTAAGGGCGCCGCCGGCGCCTTCGTCATGGAAATTCCTCCCTATCACATTCCGACCGTGAAGGACGTCATGCTCCGTACGTGGGATCGCCTCAAGGC
>CAZUXQ010000066.1:0-7952 GCA_964624425.1 uncultured Sutterella sp. | reverse complement strand
CCACAAGTCCTGCCATCAGGGCGCACTGATCCTGTCGGGCGCGAAGCCCGTTTAACTCGAGACGTCGCGCAATCCGAAAGGATTTATCGGCGGCATAGACGCGCACTGCTTCAATGAAGAAGAGCTTCGCGCAAAGATCCGCCGCATCGATCCCGACAAGGCCGGCCTGCCGCGTCCCTTCCGCTGCGCCGTCATTCAGCTCGGCACCTACGACGGCACGATCTACAACGCTCGTCAGGTGGTCGATCAGATTGGGCGCCTCTGCGACTACATTCTCTTCGATTCGGCCTGGGTGGGCTACGAACAGTTCATCCCGATGATGAAGGACTGCTCGCCGCTTCTTCTCGAGCTCGGTCCCGACGATCCCGGCATTTTCGTGACGCAGTCCGTGCATAAGCAGCAGGCGGGTTTCTCGCAGACTTCTCAGATCCACAAGAAGGACGGCCACATCAAGGGACAGACGCGCTACGTATCGCACAAGCAGGTGAACAACGCCTTCATGATGCATGCGTCGACGAGTCCTTTCTATCCGCTCTTCGCCGCCTTGGACGTCAATGCGAAGATGCATTCAGGCGTCTCGGGCCTTCACATCTGGGCCGACTGCGTGCGCATCGGCGTTGAAGCGCGAAAGCAGATTCTGCGCACCTGCCGCCATATTCGTCCGTTCATTCCGCCTGTCGTCGAAGGAAAGCCTTGGGAGAGCTTCGAGACCGATCAAATCGTGAACGACCTCCGATTCTTCAAGTTCGTTCCGGGCGAAAAGTGGCACGCCTTCGAGGGCTATGCCGAGAACCAATATTTCGTCGACCCGTGCAAGTTCCTCCTGACGACGCCCGGCATCGACATGGAAACGGGCGAATACGAAGAATTCGGCGTTCCCGCGACGATTCTCGCCAATTACCTGCGCTGGTGGGGCGTCGTGCCGGAGAAGTGCGACTTGAATTCGATTCTATTTCTTCTCACGCCTGCTCAGACGACCGCCAAGATTTCTTCTCTGACGACGCAGATCGCGCGCTTCGAGCGCCTCCTCGAGATGGATGCGCCGATGCGCGAAGTGCTGCCGCACGTCTACCAAAACGAAGAGCTTCGCTACGAAGGCTATTCAATTCGTCAGCTCTGTCAGGAGATGCATGACTTCTGCCGCGAATTCAACATCAAGGACCTGCAGAAGGCAATGTTCCGCGAGAAGACCATGCCGCAGATCGCGATGGAAGCTCAGCTTGCGCAGTACGAATACATGCGCGGCGGCGGCGAATTGATTCCCTTGACAGAAGCTGAAAGCCGCATCGCGCTCGAAGGCGCGCTGCCGTACCCGCCGGGGATCATCTGCTGCGTGCCGGGCGAACGCTGGAACAGCACCGTCAAGCAGTACTTCGAGGCGCTCACCGAAGGCGTCAACCGCTTCCCGGGCTTTGCTCCTGAACTTCAGGGCGTTTATCTGGAGCGCGACGACAGCGGCGTCTTCCGCGCTTTTGCGAACGTGCTCAAGAAGGAGCGTGAAGAAGAGCTTCGCAAGGAAGGAAAGATTTGCTGAGCGATGAAGCGCGAATTGCATGACGCTTGCTGGAAGCTTGGCTGCGGATAAGCTCAATAGACTGGATATCCCTTCCCATAAATGGAGCCGAAAGGCGCCCGCCTGACATTCCGCATTTTTAGGTGCTCGCCACTGCGCCTTCCGGCTGAAGGGCATGCTCAAAGGCTTCGCTGGGTCTGCGGCATCTTCTGTCGTCCGGACAGTCGGCAGCACTCCGCACGCGGCGATGAATTTCGAACGTTGCGCGAGGTCTCGCACGATCTCCGCGCGTTCAGCTTCACCGGCCTCGGCACGATTGAATTTGCCTCGGATGACGGCGCCGCTCGGGAGAGGCAGCATTCTCTGCCAAGCGCAGCGCAGAATTTTCGCCGCATGCGATGGCGGCAGCTGCGGCTGACGGATTCGGTTCTGAAGGCCAATGTCGGCCGTCATCGCCGAAAGCTGCGGTTTGGCGATGCGCGTTTCGCACCTGCCGCCGGGAACTTCAAAATGGAACAAAGCTGAGCGCCGACTTTTCTGCTGCATCTCGAAGAAGCGAGCCGGAAAGCCCCTCTGACTGGCGGCAGCTGTGGATCGACGAGCACGAAGGCCGAACTCAGGGTGCGATGCGGAGCTGCCTCTCCATGAATCGCCGATGCATTCGGATTTTCGACGAAGAGTTCTGCCGCCGGAATTATGTCGTCAGAGGCTTCAAGCTAGAGCAGACTGCTTCTTTTCCTATGGCGGGCGGCCCGCAGCAGGCCGATCAGCTCAGGGTCCCTTCCATGATCCGCCTCCGGCACCTCGTTCTCAGAAGCGCCTTTTTCATTCGCTGAAAGCGATGGTCTCCTTAAAATGGTTGGCACGACCTTTCATTTCGATGTCCGATATGGTGCCTCGCCGTGACTCGTTGCTCGCTTCACAACAAAACACTCGACGCTTTTCTCGTCTGCGCTCGCGCGGGAAGCTTTTCCAAAGCTGCCGAGCTTCTTTACGTAACGCCGACGGCACTCATCAAGCAGATCAATCGTTTCGAGAATGAGATTGGCGTCTCGCTCTTCGAGCGTACGCCTCGGGGCATTGCACTCACGGCAGCGGGCGAAAGGCTGGCGAGACGCGCAGACGCTTTGAAAGCGCTTTCAGCCGAGATTCTCGAAGACGTGCGGCGCGTAGACGAAGACAAGAGCCTGGAAATCAATCTTGGCTCGTCCTCCATATTCTCGGGAAGCGTCGTGCTCGAACGCTGGCAGCAGTTGAAGACGCACCTTCCGGACGCGCGCATTCGGCTCAAAACCTTCGAGAACACCCGGGAGGCGGCCGACCGCATTCTGCACAACCTCGGCAAAGATATCGACCTTCTTGCGGGCGTCTTTGATGAACGCTTTCTCGCAAGCTACGGCTGCGCCGGTCTGGAACTCGCCCGCGTACCGATCGTCATGAGCATGTCGGTCAACCATCCGCTTGCGCACAAGCCCGTTCTTGCCTTCGAAGATTTGAAGCCGTTCGAGCTTTTCGTCATCGCCCGCGGCTATCTCGATGACTTCGACCGTGCCCGCGATGCGCTTCTCGAAGCCGTGTCCGGCATACGCATCCGGGATTTCGACTTTCTCGACTATGACGTTTTCAACCAGGCCGAAGAGAAGCAGGCGCTCATTCTGAACATCGAATATTGGACCGGCGCGCATCCGCTCTTTCACTCCGTGCCGCTGTTGTGGTCCCGGACGGCGCGCTTCGGTCTTATTTATGCCAAGACGCCGCGCAGAGGACTCTTGTCGCTTGTCGAACGACTGGCATCTTCGAGCACTTCTTATTGACGGGATGCCCTAAAAATTGGCAAACCGAGGCCGAGCAGAGCACGCGTTGCCGGAATTCGGCTTCGAGCGCGCGATCAACGCATTCATCCGGATGGATCTCGGGACTGCAGGGCGATTCAATGCAGTCTCTGCGCGCCTGCGCCCTGTCCTGATGAACCGTGAAATTGTCCAAGGCAGGGAAAAATTCTTTTTTCTCATCCTTGATCATGCATTCGAGAAGATCGATGAACGAGCGCTGACTCAGCGGCCGATTCTGCCCTCCTGAAGCGAGACAGTCTCTGTGGAGACCGCCGACATCCTCCCGCGTCTGCAACATTTCAATATCGGCGTTCGTTCCTTGGTGCGAGCTTCCCGGCATCCTTGCGAACCGCCCGGCCTTCTTCAGGCCGTGATCCTCGGCGAGAGCTTCGAATGCTTCCGCAGCCGGCGCCGGCTGCGCAGAGGGTTCTTCACGAGACCAGGCCGTCCAGATGCTGCGGACCATGTCGGCCGGGGGCCGCAAGGTCCCGGCCGACAGTCCGCAGAATTCTGCGCATGACGATGTCCTCTGCAGATCGCAATCTCGTCCGCGGCGATGAAGCGGTTGACCGTTGCTCCCTTTGGGCTTTGTCCGCCGCGTGCGATGCAGGATGCGGCGCGCCTTTGTCTTGGCCCCTGCATTCCAGCACCATGGGAAGGCAATTTTCCAAAAAAACAAAGAGCGTGAACTTTTGGTTCACACGCGCTGAAATCTTTGATCTTCCATCGGGAAACTGCATTTCATAGGCTTTCTCCTGAAAATTTGTTGTTCCTCGGAACTTTGGCAGAAGAAGCATATGGAAAAAACAATGAAGGCAGCCGTTCTTACGGGGCCGCAGACAATTGAAGTGAAGACTGTTCCTACGCCGACCGTGAAGCCGGGCGACATCAAAATCAAGGTTTCCGCATGCGGCGTTTGCGGAAGCGACATTCATCTCTGGAAGACCGGCAAAGGCTGGAATCCGAATCACCAAGGCGACTTCTGGATGGGCCACGAATTCTGCGGCGTCGTGATCGATCCCGGCACAAGCGGCTTTCGCGTCGGCGAGCGCGTCGTCTTTTGGGCGAATCTTTACTGCGGCAGGTGCGACATGTGCCGTGCGGGTCTCGAGCATCTCTGCCGTTCGGTGAACGGAACAAACTACATAGGGTTCGTCAGCAACGGAGCCTATGCCGAAGAATTCGCCGGTCCAGCGAAGAATGCCTATCGTTTGCCTGACGAAGTGACGGATACGGCCGCTGCGCTCATTGATCCTTTGATGGTCGCGTACCATGCCGTGAAGCAGTCCGGCATGAAGCTTTGCGACAAAGTCCTCGTTGTGGGATCGGGCATCATCGCCCAGCTGATAGGTGGTCTCGCGAAGAAGGCAGGCGCCTCTTACCTGGCCATGTCGAAGACGAACGACCGCAAACTCGCCAAGGCGCGCGAAATAGGGGACTTTGACGACTATTTTGACGGCCGCGATCCTGCTCGCAGAACCAATTATTCAAATGCAACCGACGGCGGTTTCGACGTCGTATTTGAAGCCGTGGGCGCTGACGATGCGGTAGCGGCTGCACTTGACGCCGTGAAGCCGGGCGGCAGGATCGTGACGGTCGGGAATTCCATTTCGCCCACGATTGCGTTCGATCTCAATCGTCTGGTGCTTCGCGAAACGAAGCTGATCGGAAGCGTCTCCTGCACGCGCAGAGAATTCGAAGAAACGATCAAGCTCATAGCAGACGGCACGATTGATCCAGACAGGTACGTCACGGACGTGGTGCCTCTCGAAGACCTTCAGCACGCTTTCGAGCGGCTCACCTCGAAGACCGATCCCGTGCTGAAGATCGTCGTGAAGCCATGATTGATGAAGCTGCGTTTTTTTCGGATATGCAAAAATATTCAATATTGGCATTTATTTTCTGCTAGATACTGCTTGCCTCAGGATGCAGAAGCTTTCGTCAGCCGTCTCGCAGGGGAAGAAAGCGTGCTTTTTCGCCGCCTTCCTCTGCGCGCGGTTCAAGCCTTCAGGTTGCGCCGGCCGCGCAGATCAAGCATTGCACTTTCGGCAGAACTCGAAGAATGGAATGACCCGATCCAAAGCTAAGCGTCGTCTGCGTCCAGTTTCAGACGGCTTTCGCTTTGAAACGGACGGCTCGAAAGCTTCACTCGCATGCGGGATGGTCGGCGCAGAGCTTCACGGAAAGAAGCTTGCGGCTTCCTTCACAGCCGGAGCGGCCAAATGCATGAACGACGCAGTGGAATCGTCGATGCAGGCATTTCTGCCGCCGCTTCTTAGGCTGCGGGATCTCCGACAGCCGTCTATTCAACTGGACTGGCGTTTATCGAGGGCGCGACTTGAATTCCGGTCTCGAATGCATCCGCATCACCATGCCGCGTACATCGCAACGGCGAAATAAAGGAGATCCGCTATTGGAATTCTTCGCAAATGCTCAAAGACCGCCGCCAAGCTCATTCGGACGGCGCATGAAGACTGGGGCGGGTCGACAGGGTCCGAATTGATGCCGCTCGTTTCGGCGCGCTTTGGCGATGCGCGAGGGGTTTGGGATTGGCTCTGTTTCGGAAATCTTGATGAAGCAAGACAATGATAAAATCAGCTTCGTCTGACTCGATTTCATCGCAATCGACTTTTCTCGAAAAGCCTTTCGGGTGAACGGACTCGTCGAACTTCGCAGACATCATGAACATCCGCGTCCTCCGATCCTTCCTCTGCGTCTGCCGCACTGCGAGCATCTCGAAAGCCGCCGAGCAGCTTCATATTTCGCAGCCTGCCTTGAGCCGCCAGATCCAGGAGCTCGAGAACGAACTCGACACGAAGCTTTTTGTGCGCGAAACGAGGCGGATGCATCTCACCGAGAGCGGCTTTCTGCTACAGCTGCGAGCGCAGGAAATCGTGGACATCGCGGAACGAACCAAGCGCGAGATCGCCGAGTCGGGCGACTTCCTGAGCGGAATAGTTAAATTAGGCTGCGTCGAATCGGCGGCGATCAACTTCGTTCTTGATAAATTCATATTTGCCAAGGCGAAGTATCCGAGCGTCCTCTTCGAAGCCTATTCGGCAGATGGCGACGACATTCGCACGGCGCTCGACACCGACAAGATCGACATGGGCATCGTCCTCGAGCCTATTGAAGCGGCAAAGTACAAGTCGATCGAACTTCCCGTCGTCGACCGCTGGGGCGTAGTGGTGAAGACTGATTCTCCGGTTGCGGCTCTTTCCGGCATCAGCCCCGCGGAAACAGCAAAGCTGCCGCTCATCCTGCCGCGCCGCCATATCGTCATCGACCATCTGACCGAGTGGATGGGCGTCGAGGTGAAAAACCTCAACATCGTGATGTTCCATAATCTCCCGACGCTCTCGATCCGATTCGTTGCGGGCGGATTCGGAGCGCTCCTTTGCGTTGAAGGCGCCTATAAGGCGAGGCCGATGGATGGTGTTGTTTTCGTGCCCATAACGCCCGACCAGACCGTCAGGCACATGCTCATCCGCCGCAGAAATCGCAGACTCGGCAAGGCTTCAGAAATCTTTTGGAGGCACGCCGAAGAGGTTTACGACAACTCTGAGAGCACGGATACGGACAGGAATTAAGAAGAATGCTCGAAGCACAGGCTCTTGCGCTCAAACCGGACTTTTTAGGCATGTGAGTTATCTGGTTGAATTTGGCTATCAGCTGGTTGGAAATATTCACGAAAACTTTTGTTGGTTTTGTGGGCGGGAGCTTCAGAGCGGCGCTCGCCGGGCGGACACCGGCTTTTCCAGTGCGGCGGTGAAACCCTCGTCCGAAGTCTGAAGGCCGGAGGCGTCCTTCCAGACTTCGCCGCTGAGAAGAAACCCTGCGCCTTCGGTCATCTGCCGTTGCAGTTCCTCCGTGATCCGCACGGTTCTTTCCTCCGGATCTGTCATCTGCGTGAGGTTGTCCAGAAAATCCGCTGTGCCGGAGCCGGGCTTCTTCCCTGCCGGGGAATCCGGACCGGACGGTGTTCCGTCCGAATCCTGCGGCGCGGCCGCCGGTCTCTCCGGGAACTCCGGAATCTCCAGAGAGATTTCCTCTCCGAAGAGGTCGTCATCGTCCGGAACGGTGTTCCCGGGATTTTCTTCATCTTCGTACATCATGACGGCTGTCTTCTTCCGGGCACGCGGAGTCTTCCTGCCCTCCGCCGGAGTGCCGGATTTCCCTGATTCCGGCCTGCGCTCCTTCACGCCGGTGCCGGGCGCAGCGCCGGGCTTTTGCTCCGCGGACGGCTCCGGCTCTTCCGGAGGTTCTGCCGGAGTGTCGTCCGGAAAATGGTCCGCACCGGACTCGAAGAGGGACTGGAAGTAGCCTTCGTCCTCTTTCGATGTTCCCTCTCCGGGCACCGCGCCGAACTTCTCTCTCCACAGTTCGGCCTCATCTTCAGGCACCGGTCTTCCGAGGATATGCACCGGAACGGGTTCCGGCTGCGTCTTGTGGGCGAAAAGCCGTTTCGCAACCAGAAACTTGATGCAGGGCAGATAGCGTCCGGCTCGTCTGCCGGACGCACCGGCCAGATATTCCGCTCGCGGTCCAGATCCCCCGGCCTTCTTTCCGCCAGACCCCCCGCGAAAAGGCCCTCGGCCATAGGAATG
>CAZUXQ010000065.1:0-8072 GCA_964624425.1 uncultured Sutterella sp. | reverse complement strand
AGAGAAGGAAAGAGGATTGGTCTGCATGAAAGCCGCGGCGAAAAGGAAAGCAGAAAGGATTTTTCCTCTCCGTCCCGACCCAGGGAAGCCGGCGCATTCCGCAGATAACGTCATCAAGGTTCCGTCTTCCCTTTGCCTTTCCGTCATTGCAGCTTATGAGAAAAAAACCGTGATTGGGCGTCAGCCCGCGTCTGCCTGAGGCGTTCGCGGAGTCGACGCGTTCCGAGGGTCTGCACCCGTCTTGAGGCGCATGCGGGAACGCACGCTTCGCGCGGGCGAAAATGCCCGAAAAGGAAGCGGTTGGACTGAGAGCCGCGGCTTCTCTCGGCTGCACAAGGCCGATATTAGCAGAAGTCGACGCCCAAGGCGATATTGTGTTTTCCGATCCAGGCTAGAAAGAGTAGGCATTTTGATCTCTCTGCCCAAAGAAAATCCGTCATCGGCTTTTCAAGGGAACAACCCTTTCGAGGATGGCTTTCGGGGTCTTCAAAGCAAGAATCTTTCTGCCTTCCTGACGTTCTTTCGGCGAGAGGCTGCCCGCAACTGCTTGCGCCGTACCCTTCGACGATGCATCGCCGAGCGTTTCGGCGAGCCTGAAAAGCACCCACGCGCTGAGACGGTTCATGGGAAGAGCGTTGCCTGTCATGAAGAAGCCTGCGAGCATCGAGACGGCCTGCGCATGGCCGCCTTGCGCGGCGCGGCAGAGCCACCGGACGGCTTCGCGCAGATTGACGCTGCCGCCTGCGCCGGACCAGCTGAAGATGCCGATGCGGTACTGCGCTTCGAGATCGCCGAGAAGCGCCGCTTCGTTCGTCCAGCGGCGCGCTTCCATCGGATCTCGGTTTTCGTAGCGCCGGTCTTGGTGAAGCTTTGCCAGCGCCTGCGCCGCGCCTTCGGCATTGAGCTTCGCGGCTGCGGCGAGCCATTTTCTTGCTTCGTCGAAATCGGGTTCGCTGTTCGGCTGCCCCAGGCCGTCGCGCAAGGCAAGACCCGCCCAAAGGGCCGCCGGGCCGCTTCCCGCCGCACCGGCCAGGCGAGCCCAGTAGAGCGACTTGGCGAACGACTGCTCGCGGCCGAGGCCGAGCCGATAGGCTTTGGCGATGTCTTCTTCGGCTCCTTTCTCTCCCAGATAGGCGGCGCGTTCGATCAGGTCTGCGCCTTTCTTCATGTCCTGCGCCGCGCCTTGCCCGCGCATGTATGCGAGTCCGAGAAGGTGAAGCGCTTCGGGGTGGTTTTTCGCCGCAGCGCGTCTCAGAAGACGGAGAGCCTGCCGATTCTTTCGGGCGTTCGGCTGATCGGTGAGGAGGCGCCTCGCGAACTTCGCCTGCGCGTCCGGATCGCCCGCACGCGCCGCCGCTTCAATGCGGGCCTCTTCGCGCAGCGCTTCTTCGCCCGAGAGCGGCCGTCTGCGCACGATCCCGCTCAGAAGCTCGACGACGCCCGCCGACATGGGGCGCGGCTCTGCGATCGAGAAGCGGTTGTCCGGGCGCTTGGGCATGGCGTCGATTCGGAAGGATCAGTTCTTCTGCAGGGGCATGCCGCGTTCGTCGGCCGGCAGCGGCGTCACTACAGGTTCCTTTGCGCCTTCGGGGAGCGTGATCGTCACGCCGGGAGAGACTTTCGTGACGGCGTCCGAAGACGAACCTTCAGGCGGCTCGAAGCCGAAGAGAACGAGCGCCATCGCAAGCGCTGCGCTGATGAGGCCGTAGAAGAGCCAGCCCGCGGCGCCCAAAAGCACCGGCTTCCCGAGCGGTCGGCTCCTGCAGCGGCGCGGCGCCGCCTTGAGATAGGAAAGCTGCTTTCTGCCGCTCAGAAGCATCCAGGCCGCCCAAAGCACCAGCAGAAAATAGGGGCCGATCCAGCTCATAGCCGCTTCGCGGCGAAAGAGCGTCTGCATCATGAGGAAGAGCATGACGAGCCACACGCTCGCGCGCACCCAGCAGCGGCTCGCGGCGGCTTCGTCCCTGCGCCCGAGCGCAAGCCAGTTCTCCGTCTGGAGAAGGGCGCCGAAAATCGGCGTGAAGAGAAGCGACGCCGCACAGACGATTTTCGGGTTGTAAAGCTCGGGAGTTTTTTGGACTTCGTTCTTGCTCATGACGGTTCTGAATGCAATGCGGTGAGAAAGAAAGACTTTTCCTCAAAGGCGTGATCGTACCAAATGCGGACGGTCGGATTGGATGCTGCAATCGATGCCTTCGCTCGTTTTTCTGCAGCAAAAGACGTACGAAAGCCTCGGAAGGCTGACTGAAGCCGCGTTTTGCCGAAGAAAGGCAAAGGACGGGACAAAAGGAGCGGCGTTCCGGCGTCGCCGCAAGTCAAAAGCTTTTTCCTGCAGCACCGCAATGCCGTCAAATGCGGTAATGTTTCCAACAGAGCTTCGTCAAGTCGACCTGAAGACAGATTTTCCTCTGCTTGCCTCAGATATGTCCCACATAAGTGCGGTTTTCGATCAGAATTCATCTGCCGGCTTTTCCCGCCGAATTCTGCCCAGATTCGCGCGCAGCCTTTCCGCCGCCGCAGGCATGGCCGTCCTTCTCGGTCTTGCAGGCTGCGCGAACGATCCCTTCGATGCGCGGAAAGGCCTTTCCGCGCGCCTCTCCGACCCGGACGGGCTCGTTTCGGGACTCCCGGCGCGAGGCGAAGAGGTCTGCCTCATTACGTCGGGACGGCACTCGCAGTCGCTCGACGTCGTGCTGCGCTCCGCCTTGGTCGACCGAGGCTATCGAGTTGTGATGCTCAAGCCCGGCGAAGAGCCGAACGCCAAGGTCTGCCGCTTCGCCGTTGCGATTCATGCGGACCGCGGCGCCAATTTCGCGCAGCTTCCGCAGACGCTCTCTCTCGACTACCGCGACTTCTACACGGGCGAAGCGCAGCGCGCGGGCTGGAAGAGGCCCGCTGCCGCCGCAGAGGCTCGGCAGGGCTTTCTCCATGCGGCGTCCTCAGAGTCGAACCGCGTTTCAGGCGTTGAAAACGTGTTCTTGACGCCGAGCTGCGGCGACCCCGATTCCGTCATCCGCAATCTTGTGGACCGGCTTTTTCCGATGCCCAATCGAAGCAAAGAGTGAAAAGCGCCGGAGGCATCATTTCGGCTTAATTCCTTCATGCGAAGGAAAGCGGCTTTTTGCCTGCGATGGCGTGATAAGTCAAGTCTTTCCGCAATGACAGGCGTATCATTTTTCCAGTTGTGTCTCATCAATCGGCGCGGGCATTTTCAGCTTTTTGATTCATTTTTTCTAAAGACTCGACGAAGCATCCGAAAGGCTGCTTTCTCCGCGCTCCTTTCCTGCAGACACGGTTTCAACGACATGCATCAGGTGTACCGTGAAGCAATTCGAGCCCAATAAGGAAAATACAGACGGCATGCCTCGGGAAGCGGTCCCGCAGACGAATCCCCGCAAGGAGGACGGGACTCTCGACGCCGCCGAGGCGGCGGGTTCGCCGAGCGCATCGGAAGCGCAGCGTCCTCTCGAAGCGGCGGCCGAACCGGCAGAAGCGGACGAGGCGTCTTCGGCCGAAACTTCGGAGGAAGAATCAGAATCGGCGGAGAAGGCCGCAGAAGCGCCGGCGCAAGAGGACGTTGACGGAAGCTGTCGCGAAGTCGATTTTTCTCGTCTCGAAGGAAAAACGGCGGCGAAGTGTGACGCGGCTGCCGCCGGCGAAGCGCCCTCAGCGGATCTGCCGCGCCTAAGGAAGCAGCAGACTGAGAGCAGCCAGTCCTGGAAGATCTCGCTCGCGATTCTTTCGGTTGCGGCAGTCCTCATGAGCTTGAGCTACACGATGCTCATTCCGTTCCTGCCGATGTACCTCATTCAGGAATTGGGAGTCGATCAGGCGGACGTGAACATTTGGTCGGGCTGCATCTTCTCGGTTTCCTTCCTCATTTCGGGCGTGATGGCGCCGATCTGGGGCGCCATGGCCGACAAGAATTCGAGAAAGCTCATGGCCGTGCGCTCGGCCTTCTTCCTGGCGATCAGCTACGGACTTTCGGGCCTCGTGCAGAACGAGTGGCAGCTTCTTGCGGTGCGCTGCTTTCAGGGCTTTGCGGCAGGCTTGTGGCCCGCCTGCCTCGCGATTCTCTCAGCGAACGTGCCGAAGGATCGCCTCGGCTTCTCGCTCGGCACCATGCAGGGGGCGATGACGGCGGGCGGCGTTTTGGGCCCGCTCTTCGGCGGCATGCTTGCGGAAGCATTCGGCATGCGCATGACTTTCTATCTCGGCAGCGCGGCCCTCACGTTCATCACGCTTCTCATCATCTTCTTCATCAAGGAGCCGCCTAAGAAGCCGGTTCACAAGGATGCGCCTGAGAAGCCCAAGGTCAATCTCCTGCGCATTCCGGTGGTGCAGCGCATGCTGCTGACGGCCGGCATCGTGCAGATGACCATCCTGCTTCAGCAGCCGGTCATGCCGCTCTACGTCGCGGAACTTCAGGGCAGCATGGACCGCATCGTCTTCGTGACGGGCCTTCTCTTTTCGATTGTCGGCATTTCGGGCGTGATTGCATCGCCGATTTGGGGCGTCGTCGGACAGAAGATCGGCTTTCGTCCCTCGCTCTACGCGGCGCTCTTCGCTTCGGGCATCTTCGCGATGATTCAGGCCTGGCCCGATACGCTTGTGCCGTTCGGCGTCTGGCGCTTCATCGGCGGCCTCACCTTTGCGGGCATTTTCCCGGCGATCAATGCCATTCTGACGAACAGCACCGGTCCGGAAGACCGCGGCCGCATCTTCGGTCTTTCCTTTGCCGCGCAGCAGGCCGGCAGCGTAGTTGGTCCGATTGCAGGCGGCGCGCTCGCGATGTTCGTAAGCCTGAAGGCGGTCATCTTTCTCGCCGGCTTCATTCTCATCCCGCTCGTCATCTTCCTCTATCTGCGTCGTCCTGCAGTCGAAACCTCGATGGCCGGCGTGGAAGTGAAGTTCGATCGCTAGCGGCCGGGCTCACGCAGGGCGCAATGCGCGCCCTGCAGGGGGTTGCGTCATTCTTGACGAAGGCTTCCTCGGATAAGAATAATCCTCGATGGCTGAAATGCGCTTTGCGCCGCGGATCCGCCGAGCAGAACGATCAGCGGACGCAGCAGCGGAGAGGCGGGCATCCAGCAGCCCGGACGGGCCGGGCTCGACGGGGCTGCGGTTTGCTGGACCGGCGAGACGGCGGCCGGCCGGATGCGCTCCCAAGAGACGAAAGCCGGCATTGAAATGCCGCAGCGGACGCTGGAAGACTGCGGCGATGATTTCGGCAGTCTCCAAGCAGGGACTGCGCTGCTTCAGGATGCAGGATCGGCCGCTGAATCAGCGCTCGTTCGTCGAGCTTCTCCAAGCGCATGATCAAGGACGAGAAAAGAAGAATTTTCCCTGCCGCGAACAATCTCAAGGTTTTGGAAGGCTGGCCGCGGCTTGGGCTCAGGCGCGCAGAGGCCGCATTGAATAGTTCTTCCTGCAGTACCGAGATCAATCCGGATGAATATGCCGGTCAAGTGCTCAACGCCGGCAGCCGACGCCCAAGCTCCAGCGAAGATTGAGGGCCTCAAAAAACGCGCGAGGCGGTTCATGAGCAGAATGGCTGCCGGCTTGCTGAATGCTTAAAAATCCTTAAAAATGAACGCGTGCGCTGCGCGGCCGCAGTTTCAAGTCTTCTTGTTGATGGGAAAGGAAGCCTCACATGAAAATCAAGCAGTATGTGGCGGACGCATTCACCGACCGTCTTTTTGCCGGCAATCCTGCGGCCGTCTGCCTTCTTGAATCACCGATTTCCGATGCGCTCATGCAGAAGATTGCCGTTGAGAACAATCTCTCGGAGACCGCTTTTGTCGAAAGGCGCGCACCCGGTCGATGCGGTCTGCGCTGGTTTACGCCGGGCGGCGAGATTGATCTTTGCGGGCATGCGACGCTTGCATCGGCCTTTGTCTGGACGCATTTTGCAGAGTCTTCTGCACGGCGAATCACCTTTGAGACGCTGTCGGGCGACCTTGTCGTGGAACGCGTTGCGGAAGCGCGCTATTCGATGGATTTTCCTGCAAATCAACTCGAAGCGATCGATACGACCGACGAAATGGCGGATGCGTTCGGCGCGCGCCCGACCGCCGCCTTCCTCGGCAGAGATCTCCTCTGCGTCTTTGAGGACGAGGCGATTGTGCGCGGCATGACGCCTTCCGCCGAGGCTTTGGCAAGACTTCCCGGTCTTCTTCAGCACGCTACCGCCTTAAGCGGAAATCCTCAGTTCGATTGCGTCTCTCGTTCTTTTGCGCCGAAGCTTGCCGTCTACGAGGATCCGGTCTGCGGGTCGGGACACTGCCATATCGCGCCGTATTGGGTCAAGCAGCTTGGGAAGCAGGACATTACGGCATTTCAGGCTTCCAAGCGAACGGGCGTCCTCTACTGCCGCCTCGACGATGAGGGCGGCCGCATCGCCATGGCGGGCGATGCCGTGCTTTTCTCTGAAGGCTTGATTAAAGTTGCTGAGGACTGAGCCTGGCGGCAGGGCGGTTGTTCGAAAAAACAGCGGGGAAGATCCTGGCAGAGGGCTTCCCCATTCAAAAAGTTTCCGTCAGAGTAAGAAATCGGACTATTTCTTCCGGCCGAAGAATTCCGTCGTGGTGTTCCAGGCGACGCTTCTCAGGAATGCGGCAGCTTCAGGATTGAGCGGCTTTTCGCATTCGCCGAGATAATCAGGCGGCTCGGGGCTCTTGCCGAAAAGAGACGCATAGAGAACGGAGCCGCAGAGGTAGGAGCCTGCGGCAGACGGACGGCTTTTGTCAGGCTGATGCATTTCGATGTCGGGCTTCGCCTTAAGGCCGAGCCGACCGGAACGACCGTCATCTTCGCTTTGTTGCCGATGGCGATCGTGTTGTCGGCAAGCTTCTGAATGTCGTCCGGCTTGCGCAGCCATGTCATGATAAAGATCGGAATGCTGCCGGCCTTGCGGATTGCAATGGAGGAAATGGCCGTCTTGCACGAAAAAAGCGTTCAGCGGCTCTCTGGATTGATTTTGCCTTGAAGTACCCGCTGCACGAAATTTCTGAATTGCCGGGAGAGCGAAAATAGGCATTGAATCGAAGCAATCTGCATGACGGACAAAATTGGATGACAAAGCAGATCACCGTCTTGCAGATTAAATAAGAATATCTTGATGTTGAAAAATGCGAATCTGCTGTTCAAGCTGAGGATGATCTTAATTGGCGTTGCGTGCAAATTAAGTTTGCGTGAATCGAGATTGCAGCCGCTCCAGCAAAAGTCAAAACTAAATGCATCTGAAAGTGCGGAGCCGCTTGTCTTTTTTCGGCTCCCTTGAGACCTTCATTTTCAACAATCATCCATCAGAGGCCTTTACGTGCAGCGAGACGAATTTTTCTGGATTTCCACGATCAACAAAGCCACCGTCGTCATCAACAGCGCAAATGGCCTTCTCGACGAGAAGACTGCACGTCTGGCGGCCGGCGGCATTGCTCAGCTCGAAAAAGAAGCCGCCGTCGACTCGAAGAAGCGCGTCGACAAGTACATCGCCTACGAACCGATGCTCATTGCGGCAACAAGCCCGGAGGTGACTCTCATTCATGCCGGCCGTTCGAGCCAAGACATTCTCTCGACCGCGCGCATGGCGCTCATGCGCGAAGAGGCGGCCTCTTTCGGCAAGGCGCTTGACGCCGTCGTTGAGAAGCTTCTTGAACTTGCCGAAAAGCACCGCTCGACAATCGTGCCGAACTACACGAACGGCGTCGCTGCGCAGCCCAACAGCTACGCGCACTATCTCCTCGGCATCTGCGCGTCGTTTCTGCGCGAGCGCGAACGTCTCTCGCAGTTCCTTCGTCCGCTTCAACAAGTGCCCGATGGGCGCAGCGGTGCTGAACGGCACCGGCTGGCCGCTTGACCGGGCCGCCATGGCCGAACGCCTCGGCTTTGCCGAGCCGCTTCGCAACGCTTTCGACTGCACCTGTCAGGCGCCCGTCGACATGCCGCTCGAATTCGCCTCGATCGCCGGGAGCACGGCGCTTCACGTTGGCACGATGGTGAACGACATCATGGTTCAGTACGCGCAGCCGCGTCCCTGGATTCTGCTTCAGGAAGGCGGCGGCAACACCTAC
>CAZUXQ010000064.1:0-8090 GCA_964624425.1 uncultured Sutterella sp. | reverse complement strand
TCGTGGTTTTCTACAAAACCTTTTCGACCGTGTGGCCCTACACGCGAATCGGCCGGATCATCGATGCATCAAACCTCGAGAAGGCCGTCGGCAGAAGCTCGGTCGAGATCCGCTTCGAAAGGAAGAATTGAGCAACGCTCGATCCGGCTCTTCAGGACTTTTGAGAACATGAAAGCGTCCGAAGCCGACAGCTCAGAGCCCGAAAACGAAGAGCGCTCCGGATCCTTTGTCGCAACGGGCGCAATGCGTGCGACGCGGCTGCGCGGCATGCCGCTTTCCGAGGACGCTCGTGATCCGGCTCCTCGTGCCGGATTCGCCGGGCTTGATGCAGATGTCATTCTCTTGGAATGAGCGAACCGCGAGCAGTGCGCCGACAGATTTGCCGCCGCCCGGCATCGACTTCGGGATCAAGACGCGCCGGCAGGCACGGCCGCCTCGGAATTCAGCTTCGGTCGAGATGCTTTTCGGCACTTCTGCGAAGAACAAGCTCGAAGCCCTGCTCGGCGCCTCGGCATCCGCATGCTTAGGCGCGCCGCCGTCGACGAGACCGCTGCCCGCAATGAACAGAGGCATGCGGCGGTCTCGTCGCCGGCGGCAGGACGTTCAGATGCTCGCAGAGAAAGAGCCCTGCGAGCAGATTGAATGCCTTCGCGGCAAAGCAGCGCCTGCACGACAAGGCCTTCAAGGAGGCACGCCGGACTCAGGACCGAGAATCGAAAAGAGGTTCGGCAGGAATTCGCCCGAAGCACGGAAAACCTGCCGGATCCTGCGAACGGCGAGCGGCCGCCTTCGGCCGCAGGCACTTCGCCGGCTTCGCGCATCAAGCTCGGCATGGAGCGGGAAGGCCGGCTTCTTTTCGACGCAGCCGCCGAGCACAAGACAGCAGTCCGAAAAGGCGATTTCTGCTTGGATTGGGTTCGCGTGCGGCAAGTCTTCTTTGCTGCGCTCAAACGGCAGAAGCCGGAGCCTGTTTCTTTGATCTCCGCTCGCCGAGAGACTCCATTTTCCAAAAAGTCGGAAAAGCCCTTTTTCCGCGCCTGAGACTTTATTGATCGGGCGCGTTCATTTAATATTCGCCTCTGCGTTCATTCAGCCGCCCAGAACTGCAGTCTAGGCTTGCTTAAATATTGCAAAAACTCTTGCATCCGCCTGCGGCTGAGCCGACTTCCTCCCCCTTTCAATTTTCGAGATGTCCGAATCGATTCAGCAGCACCGCCAGATCTTCATCGTGAGCGACGGCACCGCCATCACGGCCGAAACGCTCGCCCATTCGATCATGACGCAGTTTCCGGATCTGAAGTATCACCAGACCCGCATTCCTTTCGTCGATACGGTCGAAAAGGCGGTCGACACGGCCCGCCGCATCAACGCCGTCGAAAAAGAAGAAGGTTCCCGTCCGATCATCTTTACGACATTCGTGGATCCGGACATCATGCGCAGCTTCAACGAACTCGTCTCCGGCCACATCATCGACCTCTTCCGCAAATTCGTAGGCCCGCTCGAAACAGAGCTCGGCATGAAGAGCGCGCACAGCATCGGCCAGACCCACAAGATCCGAGACGACGCAAAGTACAATCGGCGAATTGCCGCCATCGACTACACTCTGCAGCACGACGACGGCCAGACGAATCGCGGCCTTGACGAAGCCGACGTGATCCTCGTGGGCGTTTCCCGTTCGGGCAAGACTCCGACCTCTCTCTTCCTCGCGATGCAGTTCGGCATCAAGGTCGCGAACTACCCGCTCATTCCGGAGGATTTCGACCGCGGCGCCTTGCCGGACGCCTTGGTTCCGGTTCGCCACAAGCTCTTCGGCCTTTCCATCAGTCCAGACCGACTTTCCAAAATCCGCAACGAACGCCGCCCGGGCAGCCGCTACGCAAGCATCGAGAACTGTCGTCAGGAAATTCACGACGCCGAAAAGCTGATGCTTCGCGAAGGCATCCGCTGGCTTTCTTCGACGACGAAGTCGATCGAAGAAATCTCAGCGACGATCATGAGCGAACTCGGCCTCGACAAGCGCAAGGCCTGAGCGGCAAACTCCGAACTGTCGAAAAGCGGGAGAGCTCTTCGCGGCTTCCTGCTTTTTTGCACGCGCCAAGATGGTGCATCGCGCAATAACGATGCGCACCACGGCGGCGTTCCCACTGCACGGCAGGCAATTTGTCTTATTTCGCAAATACCTATCTTGCTTGCGATTCATCAAAAAACCGCAAGTTGCGCCGACATTTACATTTCTCGATTGCAAGCGTGCCGAGTGCTTTTCAAGTTCTTCGCGGATGAAGCCTTAGCCAGAGCGCTTCTCTCCGCAAAACCTTCCTAGACCCCATTTCAAGGGCAATTCGAGGCAAATCCCGCGATGCGGAAGCCGCTCGGGCCGCCTCAGATTTTCCTTTCCTGCTGCCGGAATTTCGGGAATCTGCACGCTTTTCGTGCAAAAAAGTCGGCATCCCAAATGCTTTACATTTAAGCGCAGGATCGACGGGCGCGATGCAGAAACACATGCCGGCACGCGGCCCGACTACAAGGGCATGTATCTCGGAAAATTCAAATGACGCACAAAAAAATCCTCCTCTCGGCCGCAGCTTTGACGGCCGCGCTTGCCGTCAGCGCCGCCCCGGCGACCGCCCGTGAAATCGTAGTGGCCGTGCAGTCGACCTTCACAACGCTTGACCCATACGACGCCGCCGATACGCTCTCCCAGGCTGCCGCCAAGTCTTTCTACGAAGGTCTTTTCGGCTTCGACAAAGACATGAAGCGCATCAACGTGCTCGCCGAATCCTATGAGATTTCCGAGGACGGCCTCGTATACACGATCAAGCTGAAGGAAGGCGTGAAGTTCCATGACGGTTCCGAATTCGACGCCGCCGCCGTGAAGGCGAACTTCGACCGCGTCCCGGATCCCAAGAATCAGCTGAAGCGCTACTCTCTCTATTCAAACATCGGCAAGACCGAAGCCGTGAGCAAGTATGTCGTGAAATTCACGCTCAAGAAGCCCTTCTCGGCCTTCCTCAATCAGCTCGCGCACCCGAGCGGCGTGATGATTTGCCCGTCGCTCCTTGCGAAGAATTCCAAGCAGGAAGTCGCCTTTCATCCGTGCGGCACGGGCCCCTTCATCATGAAGGAATACAACCCGAGCGAAATTCTTCACGTTGAAAAGAACCCGAACTATCGCGTGGCCGGTCTTCCGAAGGTAGACGGCATCGTCTGGCGTCCGATCGTTGAAAACAGCACGCGCGTCGCGATGCTGCGCACGGGCGAAGCGCAGTTTGTTTCCGTCGTGCCGCCTGAACAGGTGAAGATTCTGCAGGACGACCCGAACATGCGCGTCGACATCACCGATTCGATCATCCTGCGCTACCTCGCAATGAATGTTCTGAAAAAGCCTTTCGACAACATTAAGGTTCGCGAGGCGATCGCCTACGCAATCAACCGCGATGCCCTCTGCAAGGTCGCCTTTGCCGGCCTCGCCGAACCTGCAACCGGCATGGCTCCTTTGGGCGTGCAGTACGCAGCCGACTTTGGCAAGTGGCCGTACGACCCGAAGAAAGCTCGCGAACTTCTGAAAGAAGCGGGTTATCCGAACGGCTTCGAAACAACGCTTTGGTCCGCCTACAACCACACGACTGCTCAGAAAGTCATTCAGTTCCTGCAGCAGCAGCTTGCTCAGGTCGGCATCAAGGTGCACGTCCAGGCGCTTGAAGCCGGCCAGCGCGTCTCCCTCGTTGAAAACGTCGAGAAGCCCGAAGACGCCAAGGTGCAACTTTACTATATCGGTTGGTCGAGCTCCACTGGCGAACTCGACTGGGCGCTTCGTCCGCTCCTGGGCGGCGACAACTGGCCGCCGATGGGTTCGAACACTTCCTACTACAAAAACGCGTCCGTCGACGAAGCCTTCCAGGCCGCTCTGAATACAACGGACGACGCGAAGAAGACGGAAATCTATCTAGAAGCACAGAAGACGCTTTGGAACGAACTTCCGTGGACCTCGCTCGTCACAGAAAAGAATGTTTCAGCGTCGGTGAAGTCGCTTCACAACTTCTTCGTTCTGCCCGACGCGAATCTTGACTTCTACACCGCCTACTTCGACGAATAAGAAGCGCTTTGCCTCCTGCGGCATCCGAGTTTGAGCCATCAGGGGTGTCCGGCAACTGAAGCTTTTTCCGCTGCCGGACGTTTTCCTCTGCATTTAACGCGTCAAACATGCCGGCCTTCGAATTTATCCCGCAGGCCGGCATTTTTTACAGAAACTTTAACGAAAAAATATTGACTATTCCCCCCCCCAATTTTCGTTTGCAATTCAAATATATAGCAGAGCCGACGCATGAACAGAAAGCGTCGGAAAGCATTCCGGTTGGGTAATGCAGTGCAGGCCGTCAACTGCATTGCTTTTGTTGCTTGCGCTTCTTCCGAAGCGTGAATCCTGCTCGTCAGTCTGAAGGCGACTGGATTGACCCGAGTCCGTTCCAACGGGCATTCGGCATTTAGGCGTTGCGTTCGATCCCGACCATGAAGACAGCATCCGGCGCCCGGCGAAGCGAATTTTCAATGTTCCGGCCGACTTCGAATGGCCGCAGGCGCTCGTCAAAATGCAGTGAAGAGCGAATTTGCGGACAACGGCTCCGGAAGCTTTGTCCGCGCTCTCCGCCGCGGCCTGCACGATGCAGCCTTCGCTCAGACCCGCCCATTTCTTCTGCACGGATTGGCTTAGGCAGCCGCCGGACAAGAGTTTCACGAGGCGGGTCTCTTATGCGTCAGCGTCCGGCCGACGTCTGAACGCGATCCTCGGCCGCCTCTCTCAGACGGGAAGGGAATGCCGCCCGAACTTCCAAGCTTCGGCTGCTTTGACGGGAGCGGGCAGCAGCCTGCACCGCGTTCCGGAATCTTTCAAGTAAATTTCGTCTGCTATTCAGCAGCTTGCCGGCCGAATTTCGGCAACCGCACGGGATCGCCGGCAACGCCGGATTCAGCGGACAAGCCGCTTGGGCGGGCTGACGGGGCCAAACATGGCTTCGCGGCGCGTGCAGACATTGCAAACGCAGGAAAAATTCGCTGAAATTTCAAAAAACGGCTTGAAATTCAGCGGATTCTCAGGGAGTCTTATGCATCAGCCCTGCTTCTTCGATCGTACCAAAGCAATCTTGCGAGTGGCATGCGAACCGCATTCGGGATAATATCAAGGAGCTAAACGCGGGCGCGGCCCGATACGGAAGACTTCCGGAATGCTCAACAGAAGAAGCTTCGGCCTCTTTGCAAAACTAGGTTTATGTCGACCGACAATCAAAAAAACGCACCGGAGATCCGCGGCGAAGCCGCCAGAAACGACGCCTCGGAAACATCGGACAGCGACGCATCCGACCCTGGAGCGGAACCTGCATCCGAAGCCGTCAAGCCCAAAACGAAAACCGCAACCGCGCCTCAGGCGAGCCAAAGCCTGCACAACGCCCAGACATCGGCCACCGTGCGTCCCGCGCGCACCGGCATCCGTGCAGGCAGCGCCATTCCTGCGAAATCTCAAAAAGCTGTTTATCAGATCGCAGCTGTCGTACCCGTCTACAACCATCCGGCCAAACTAGAAGTCGTCGTGGCCGGCATCCGCAAACTCAACCTCCCCGTAATTCTCGTCGACGACGGGTCGACCGACGAGACGAAGGCGATCTGCGACCGCTTGGCCTCTCAGGGCGTCAGAGTCATCCACCGCGTGAAAAACAGCGGCAAAGGCGCAGCCGTCATCGACGGCTTCAAGACCGCCTGTCGTTTGGGCTTCACGCATGTCATTCAGATCGACGCCGACGGACAGCACGACCTCAACGCCGTCGCAAAATTCCTAAGAATCTCGCAGAAATTCCCGGCCGCAGTCGTCTGCGGCTATCCCGTCTACGACAAGTCTGTGCCACTTTCGCGCCTCTGGGGCCGCAAGCTCACGAACTTCTGGTGCTCCGTCAACAGCCTCTCGATGTCCTTTGAGGACGCCATGTGCGGCATGCGAGTCTACCCGCTGGAACTCACGCTATCGGTCATCGAAAACGCCAAGATCGGACGCCGCATGGAATTCGATCCCGAAATCCTTGTGCGTCTTCTTTGGGCAGGCGCTCGAATAAAAAACGCACCCGTCGGCGTGACGTACCTGAAGGGCGGCGTGAGCCACTTCAAAGGCTTTGCCGACAACCTGCACATCAGCCTCATGCACGCAAAGCTCTGCACGATCATGATCACGCGTCTGCCGATCGTGCTTTTTTCGCGCATCTTCGGCTGGACGGCCGAATGCGAGAAGCGCGCCGACCCCAGCTGCGAAGGCCGGGCAATTCCGAGCGCTGTGCAGCAATCCGAGATGAGGCCGCCGAAACCGCAGAAGACAACCCTGAAGCCTGCGCCGTCCAAACCCATCAGAACTTCCACAACCGAAGAAGAGCGTGCGGCCCGTGCCGTACATGCCGCGCACCTCGCTACCGAAGAAGCGCAGAAGAAACTAGCGAAGCTTAAAAAAGAAAGACAAGCCCGGCAAAACGAAAACAGACGCCCATGACTGACCGCATTGACGAGCCGCATTGGTGAAAATCAGCAAACGAACCTTCGCTTTGGGAATCCGCCTTCATGCGCTTTCTCTTTGCGGCCGCAGATCCCGGATTCTTTCATGGTATTCTGAAACCGTGATTCCCGCCTGCTGGTTCACAAGCCCGAACTGTGCCGAGACCTCAAGCTTCATCTCAAACGCATCAGAGCTCGGCTCCTTGCGCGACTCGGCGCAGTTTCGCGCGAAGAGCTCGACGACCGACTCTTTCTCAAGGTCGGCATCGTCGAATTGAAGTCGTGCGTTCTCGCCGTCCGAATCGAATCCGTGTGGGCGCCCGGCGGCATGAAGACAAGAACGATGCTCTGAGAAGTACCCGACGCAATGCCCACGAAATTCGAAGCTGTGAGCTTCGGGGGCCGCCCTGAAAAGCACTTGTCCTCTATGCACAGCTGTTTGCCGAAAAGCGAAAAATCGAGCTTTGTCATCCTGAAGCCGCGTCGCATTGGAAGAGGCCTCTCTTATTAGAATTTTCCAAGAAAGAAGGCCGTCGAATGTCTGTTAAAAGCGGCAGTACTGATGATGTGCGAATTTCCGAGCCTTCAAGCGGCGAAGATCACCAAAGCCAGAAAAAGAAAGCGGCCATAACGAAGCTCGCCATCGACGAGAAATACGGCGAGTCATCATCACACTGAACAAAATGCAGTTGCTCAGTGTGATGATGGATCGATCTTCTTGCCTTCGGCCATGAAGCATCCGTACACGAAATCATCCGCCGCACGTTGCTCGGACGCATGTCCTATTCGATCCTTTTGCGCGAAGGCCATCGCACTGCACTTCCTGGGCGCCGTTTTTCCCTTCTCACAAAGGCGCACGCTGCTTTGCCGCTCCTCCAGCTGTCATGCGGATGTAAGCGTCTGTTCCCCAGAGCGGGATGGTCGAAAGCGAATGCTTGAAGCTTCCGGACGTTTCTTTGGTTGAGTAGGAGACATAGAGGAGCGTCTGATTGTTTTTGTCGAAAATGCGGCGGATTTTCACGTGCTTGAAAAAATGCTTTTTGACTACTTGAAGATTACTTCGCCGTCCTTGCTTTGATCGATCGTGTCGATCATTGCGCGCGTGATTGCGCCGGTCTGACGGCAAGAAACCGAACTGTCTGACGGATCGGAAATCTGAAGCGGCGAATCGATGCTGGCGACATGACAAGTAACGCCCGGAATATCCGGATCGACAAAGGCATCAATTCGGATGTTCTTGAAGGTAAAAATGCCGAGCGAAACATCGGCGACGCCCGAATCCGAACAGCCCGACAAAAGAATCACAGATAGCGGCGGCAAGCGCCGCGCGAAGCTTTGGACTTTTGTTGAGAATCATCATGCGCATCTGCCGGGACGAATCCGGCCTCCGAAAAAGGTCAAGGAAGATCCATGAGTCTAGAGCAGAATGCGTCGGACAACGGGCTGCCGGCACCAAAGATTCGGCGTCGGCCGGAGAGAAGCATTCTGCAGAACTCGGAATCCGGAAGCGTCTCATGAATGAAGGCGCGCCTCGCTTGAGGACGGCTGCGCTGAGCTGTTCCGCG
>CAZUXQ010000063.1:0-8195 GCA_964624425.1 uncultured Sutterella sp. | reverse complement strand
ACGCTCAGCGCCGGCGCCGGAGGTCTATGCCCCCCGCGTCCTCGGCTTCGGCTCTGCGCGGGAGACGTCTCCCCCAATAAAAATCGGAAGAGCCGGAATTTCCGGCAATCGTCGTTCTTGAGAAGCCCGCCCTGAAGATCATGGACTTCTGCCTGCATCAGGGCGGCAGCTTATGATTTTCGGCGCCGGATGAGAACGCACAGAAGCACGAGACCCAAAGCGGCGAAAAGCGCGGGCGCGCAGCCCAGGCGAACGAAAGGCGTCGCCTCGCCCGTGCGGGGGCGAAGGCCTGCAGAGAGAACGAGCGCCGCATTGTCGGGCGCCGACTTGAGAATCCCGCCCTTTTCGTCGACGAAAGCCGAAAGCCCGTTCATGTTGACGGACGCGATCGGCCTGGCGGTTTCCAAAGCGCGCAGGCGGGTCATCGCCAGATGCTGCGCCTTCACGGCGTCGCCGAACCAGCCGAGGTTGGCCGTCACGAGAAGAATGTTGGGGCCGCCGTCGGGCTCCGCCCAGAAGCCGCGCGCGACCTGGCCGTCGATATTCTCGTAGCAGATGAGCATCCCCAGTTCGACGAAGGCGCCGTTCTTCCTTGCGGGCAGGAGCCAATTCTCCTGCACCGCTTCACCCGGCGTCAGATCAGAAAGCGGAATCCCGAGCATGTCGACGAACCAGCGAAAGCCCGGCGGCACGTATTCGCCGAAGGGAACGAGCCTGCGTTTGTCGACGGCCCAGAAGCTCGGCTCAACAGGCTCGCCGGCGCGCCGCGCCCTGCCGTACAATCCGGCGTCGACGGCAAGCCAGGCAGTATTGAACCACGCGCCGCGGCCTTGCCGAAAGCCGTTGAAGACAAGCGGCGCGCCGGCATCCCGAATCATGCCGTCGAGCGCCTTGCGCGCCTCGGGCTTCAGATGCGCGAGATCCGAGAGAATCACGCCTTCGGGCGTCGCGATGAGATCGACCGCACCGTCGGGGATTGTTTTGACGAGCGCGTCAGTCTTCAGGATTCGCTCTTTGGAATCGGCCGATGCGGAATTGAAGGCGTCTACAACCGGAAAATCAGCCTGAACGAGCGCAATGCGGCAGTCGTCCGCTTCCGCAAGCGCTTCGCTCCAGGTCCAGTCTTCGACGGTCAGGATGCCCGCCCACAAAAGGAGCGCCGCCGTGAGGCAGCCGGCAACCTTGAGCGCTGCGCGGCCGGCTCGGCGCGCCGCGCGAAGCTTCGGATCGAGGAAGACGGAGAAAATGCCGGCGGCCGCTGCGGCCGATGCAAGAAGCGCGAGATTTGCAAGCGCCTCGCCGCCGATCGGCATCAGGCCTGCCGCCGGCGTATCCAAAGCGAGAAGCGCCGGCGTGAGCCAGCTGAAATTCGCCAGGCCGTCGCCCCGAAGATATTCGAAGAACGTCCAAAGTCCCGCGAACGCGAAGCCGCGAAGCGCGCCCCGCTCGAAGAGCGCGGCGGCGAGCGCCGCCGGCGCGGCAAGAAAAAGTCCGAGAAGCGCGCTCAGTCCGGCAAGGCCTGCGCAGGCGAGCAGAGGGGCGATGCGTCCGTGCAGAATCATACTGTCGAGCAGCCAGGAAAGTCCGAAACCGAATTCGCCGACGGCAAAGAAGAGCGCGCCCCAAAAAGCCTGCTTGGGGCCGGCGGCCCGATCGGCAAAACAGAAAAGAAGCACGAGCGCAACGCCCGCCCATGCCTTGTCGTTCGCGGGCGCAAAGCCTCTTGAGAACGCGAAGCCCAAAAGGAGCATCAGGGCGCAGAGCGCGGCGCGCCGAAGGATCCCCGCCCAAGCGGATTTTCTCCCTCCTTCGCGAAGGAAGGCGCCGCTCCCCTTCTTCTCAAGCCGATCTTCTCGGCCGCCGATTCCGTCTGGAAGCTTCATGGAAGCAGTCGTTCCGAAAATGAGAGCGCGGACGCGGGCTTTCCGATCGGATTCAGAGCCGCTCCACCAAAAGCAGCTGCGCCTGACGCTCGTCCGCCCGCGCAACCTTGAATCGGAAGCCGCCCTCTTCAATCACCTCGCCGATGCGGGGCACATGCTCGAAGCGGTCGGTAACCAGTCCGCCGATCGTATCGCAGTAGCGGTCCGTCAGGCTCGAGCCGAAATATTCGTTGAATTCCTCGATCGGCGTCAGCGCCTTCACCCGCCAGTAGGAACCGTCCTGAATGATGTTCGGCGTCGACTCGTCGCGGTCGAACTCGTCGGCTATTTCGCCGACGATCTGCTCGAGCACGTCTTCGATGGTGATGAGTCCGGAGACGCTGCCGAATTCGTCGATCACGAGCGCCATGTGGCTGCGCGTCGACTTGAAGTCTCTGAGAAGCACGTTGATCGGCTGACTTTCCGGAATGAAATGCGCCGGACGGATGAAGCTTCTCACGTCGACCTTCGGGTCGAGCACGAGCTTCAGCAGGTCCTTGGCGTGAATCATGCCGACGATGTTGTCCAAATCGTCTTCGACGGCCGGAAAGCGCGAGTGCCCGGACTGAATGACCGTGCGGATCCAGGCGTCGGACGGCTCCGAAAGGTCGAGCGCCTGCACCTGAGAGCGAGGAACCATTAGGTCGGACGCGCGCAGATCGTTCACGCGCAGCGCGCCGTCGATCATCGAGAAGGTGTCGGCGCCGATGAAATTGTGCCTGCGCGCTTCGCGCAGGGCGTCGACGAGATCGTTTTTGTCGCCCTCCTCTTCATCGTGAAAAGCGGCGGCGAGTCTGTCAAAAAAACTTTTCGGCTTCGAACTGGGCGGTTCTGTGGACATGAACGTCGGCGTAAAAATGCGGTTCCTTAAGAATACACGCAAGCGAAGAAGCATGCTGCTTCGGCCTCAAGAAGAATTCTTGAGCTGCTCGCGGTGATTTTCGCGGAATTTCTCCGCCTTAATCGTGGACCATCCCGATGCGGTCGCTGTACGGCTTCCGGAAGCCGAGCGAGAGCATGATTTCCGTCTCGCGCGCTTCCATTGCTTCGGCCTCCTCCTCGCTGACGTGGTCGTAGCCGTGCGCATGCAGCACGCCGTGAATGAGGATGTGGGCAAGATGCTCGCGGAAGGATTTGCCCTGCTCGGCCGCTTCGCGCATGAGAACGGGCACGCAGACCGCAATGTCGGCTCTCACGACGGGTTCGCGCATGTAGTCGAACGTGAGGATGTTGGTCGCGTAATCGCGCTCGCGGAACTGCAGGTTGAGCGCCCTGCCTTCGTCCGCGCGCACGAAGCGCACGGCAAAGAACGCATCCCGCTCGCAGGCCGCGCGCATCCACGCGAGCATCGTCTTTCGTAGCGGGAGTTCGCGCTTGAAGAAGGCCGACTGCTGGAAATCCGCATCGAGTTCGATCGGACCTCCATGCGGCCTGCCGTCTCCGGCAAAAAAGACTTCTTCGCCGAAAGCCTCTTCGTCCGGCGCCGCTTCGGCGGCGTCGAACTCTTCGAATTCGGCGGCTTCATCTTCAGGACGCAGATCCTGAGCGTTCTCAGCCATGCTTATTCTCCTTCCCCGGCTTCGGCCTCGGCGCGCGCCCTGCGTCGGACTCTTTCGGCCTTTTGCGCTTCATCGTACGCTTCAACGATTCGGGCGACAAGCGGATGACGCACGACGTCCCGCGAGCTGAAGCGCGTGAAGGAAATGCCGCGGACGCCGTCGAGAATGCGCGAGGCCTGCTTGAGGCCGCTCTGAACGCCCTTCGGGAGGTCGATCTGCGTGACGTCGCCGGTAATGACGGCCTTCGAGCCGAAGCCGATGCGCGTAAGAAACATCTTCATCTGCTCGGGCGTCGTGTTCTGCGCTTCGTCGAGAATGACGAAGGCATTGTTGAGCGTGCGGCCGCGCATGTAGGCGAGCGGAGCCACTTCAATCGACTGGCGCTCCATCAGGCGCTGCGACTTGTCGAAGCCCATCAGGTCGAAAAGCGCGTCGTAGAGCGGACGCAGATACGGATCGACCTTCTGCGCGAGGCCGCCCGGGAGAAAGCCGAGGCGCTCGCCCGCTTCCACGGCCGGACGCGCGAGAACGATGCGCTCGACCATGCCCCGCTCGAAAGCGTCCACGGCCGCCGCCACGGCAAGATAGGTTTTGCCCGTGCCTGCCGGACCGATCCCGAAGCTGACGTCGTGCGTCAGAATCGCCTGCAGGTACTGACGCTGACTGGGCGTTCTGCCCTGCAGATCGCGGCGGCGCGTCTTAAGCCGCACGCCGCTCGAAGCGGCATCAACCCCCTCGGCCGGCTGCTCGGCGCGGAATTTGTCGGCGTCGCCCGCGAAAAACCACTGCACGTCGTCGACGGAGAGCTGCACGCCGGCATGCTTGACTCGGCCGGCGAGATTTTCAAGCGCGCTGATGCCGCGCAACGCCGCTTCGCGCTTGCCGGATACGCGGAAGAGATTCCCGCGGCGGGCAATCTTGATGTCGAGGATGGCCTCCATCTGACGAAGGTTTTCGTCGAGCGGTCCGCACAAGCATGCGAGCTCCGCACTGCTGGCATCCGTCGAAAAGCTCAAAGCCTCCGTGCTCTCGGCATCGCGCCTGCCGTGAACTGCAGTCTTCTGCGTCATTGCGAATCCTTTTCGGCCAATTCTCCGCCGAGCGTATGCGGATGAATCGCCGTGATTCGGACATTCGCCATCCTGCCGATGAATTCCTCGCCGCCGGGGAAGTTCACGATGCGGTTGTTGTCCGTGCGGGCGGCCAAAAGACCTTCGCCGCGCTTCGCCTTTCCGACGACGAGCACGCGCTCGATCCTGCCGAGCATGCTTCGGCTGACTGCCTGCGCGCCTGCATCGATCGCCGCCTGAAGGCGCTGCAGGCGCTTCAGCTTTTCTTCATAAGGCGTCTCATCCGGAAGACGCGCCGCAGGCGTGCCGGGACGCGGACTGTAAATAAAGCTGAAGCTCGCGTCGAACCCGACGTCATCGATCAGCGCCATCGTGTCTTCGAAGTCCTTTTCCGTTTCGCCGGGGAAGCCCACGATGAAGTCCGTCGCGATCGAGAGACCCGGACGCGCTTCGCGAAGACGGCGGATGATCGATTTGTATTCGAGCGCCGTATAGCCGCGCTTCATCGCCGCAAGGATGCGGTCCGATCCGGACTGCACCGGCAGGTGCACATGGCCGACGAGCTTCGGAAGCCTCCTGTAGCAGTCGATGAGGCGCTGCGTGAACTCTCGCGGATGACTCGTCGTGTAGCGGATGCGCTCGATTCCGTCGATGTCGCCGACGTATTCGAGGAGCGCCGCGAAGTCGACGAGCTCTCCGTCCGGCCCCTTGCCGCGGTAGGCGTTCACGTTCTGCCCGAGAAGCGTCACTTCCTTGACGCCCTGATCGGCAAGCCGGGCAACCTCTACGAGCACGTCGACGAGCGGACGCGAGATTTCCTCGCCGCGCGTATAAGGCACGACGCAGTAGGAGCAGTACTTCGAGCAGCCCTCCATAACGGACGCGAAAGCTGCGGCTCCCCGCGCCGTCGGAGGCGGCAGACAGTCGAACTTTTCGATTTCGGGGAAGCTCACGTCGACTTGCGCCCTGCCGCTCTTTCTGCGCGCTTCAATAAGCTCCGGCAGCCGATGCAGCGTCTGCGGGCCGAAAACGACGTCCACCCAGGGAGCGCGCTTCAAAATCTGCTCGCCTTCCTGCGATGCGACGCAGCCGCCCACGGCAATCAGCATCGACGGGCGGATCTTCTTCGCTTCGCGGATGCGGCCCAAATCGGAAAAGACCTTTTCCTGAGCCTTCTCGCGGATCGAGCATGTGTTGATGACGACGAGATCGGCGCATTCGAGATCCTCGGCGGGTTCGAAGCCCATCTTCTCGCGAAGAAGATCCGCCGTGCGTCCGGAATCGTAGTCGTTCATTTGGCAGCCGAAGCTGCGAAGCCAAAGCTTGGGAGTCGTCGCGTTCACGGTTTGCATCCGGTGGCGTTGCGAAATGCATGCGGCGGCCGCGCGGCCGCCGCATGAACGGAAAGGCCCGCACTGCAGAATTACAGGCGGGCCGGAATTTGGTGGCGCATCACGGACTCGAACCGCGGACACAAGGATTATGATTCCTCTGCTCTAACCGACTGAGCTAATGCGCCGGAGAGTGGGATTTTCTCCCAGACAACTTTCGTTTGTCAATAGCGATCAAGCTTGCCGCTACAAATGCTTACATCCGAGACGGCGAGCCCCCCGCCCGCCTTGCGGCCGTACCGTCATCCAGAAATGATGCGTCGGGCCGTGCCCGTTGCCGACGGCAAGTTCTTCGGCATGGCGAATGGCTCCCGTGACGTAGCGCTTTGCTTTTTCGGCGGCGGCCGGAACGCTTTCGGACTGCGGCAGCAGCGCCGCGAGCGCCGAAGAGTACGTGCAGCCCGTGCCGTGCGTATTCTTCGTGCGGATTCTTTCCGCAGGGAGCCAGCGCGCTTCGCCTGCAGGTCCGAGCAGAAGGTCGTCGGACGAGGCCGTCTCGACAAGATGGCCGCCCTTGAGAAGCACCCACCCTCTGCCCGGCACAAGCAGGCAAGAGAGTTCGGCGGCGGCGGCCGCCATCTCTTCCCGGCTTTTCGGTTCGCCGCGGCCCAAAAGTTCGGCCGCTTCCGGCAGATTGGGCGTAATCACCGCGGCAAGCGGCAGAAGCGCTTCGCGAAGCGCCGAAACGGCGTCCTTTGCGAGAAGGCGGTCTTTGCTCTTGGCGACCATCACCGGATCGAGCACCACGAATTCGGGCCTTCTTTCCGTCAGGACGGCCGCAACGGTTTCAATGATCGCCCGGCTGCCGAGCATGCCGATCTTCACCGCGTCAATCTCGACGTCGTCGAAGAGGACGTCGAGCTGACGGCGGATGAAGCCGCAAGAGACATTCTCGACGCCGAAGACGCCGCGCGTGTTTTGTGCGGTAATCGCCGTCACGACGCCGCACGCGTAGGCTCCGCAGGCGCTCATTGCCTTGATGTCGGCAAAGACGCCCGCACCGCCCGACGGGTCGACGCCGGCAATGCTCAATACGTTTGGAGTTCTTTTTTTCGCGCCGTCTGCCATAGTTCCTCCAGAATCTGCATCATTTTGGCGGTTGCGCCCGCATATTCGCCGGCGAAGCGGCGCGCCGCTTCGGAAATGCGGTCTCGTTCTTCGGGATGGGCCAGCCAGCGCGCAAAGAGCTCGAAAGCCTGAGCGGGCGATTCCGCCTGGCGCATGGCCCCTGCTTCAATCCCGTCGCGGATGATCTTGGCGAAATTGAAGATCGACGGCCCCACGATGACGGGCGAGCCGGCCATGGCGGGCTCGATCACGTTCTGAGAACCGCAGGGCTCGAACGAGCCGCCCATGGCGGTCATGTCCGCCAGAGCGCAGTAAAAGCTCATCTCGCCCATGCTGTCGCCCAAAAGAATTTCTGCGTCCGCCGGAATTTCATCCGCGCTGCGGATTTCGCTGCGGCGGCAGACCTTGAAGCCTTTTTCTTCGAATGCGGCTTCGGCCTCCCTGAAGCGCTGCGGATGGCGCGGCACGAGAAGGATCAGGGCGTCCCGCAGAAGACTGCGCTTCTCGAGAAGCGCCTCGGCAAAGCGCGCTTCTTCGCCGTCGCGCGTCGAAGCGAGAAGAAGGATCTTCTTGGCAATGCGGCGGCGCCAGTCCGCAGCGAGCGCACGCTGAGAAAGGTCGGGCTTGAAATCGAATTTGAGGCTGCCGCAAACCGTGATGTTTCGGGCGCCGAGACTCTTGAGGCGGTTCTTGTCCTCTTCGCTCTGCGCGAGCACCGCGCTGAAGGACGCGAAGGCCGGCCGCATCACTTCGATGAACTTTTCGGCCTGCGCGCGGGACTTCTCGCTTTCGCGGGCGTTGGCAAGCACCATCGGGACGCCGCGCTTGGCGGCTTCATTCATGACGTTCGGCCAAACTTCCGTTTCCATGATGATGCCGAGCGTCGGCCTTGCCTGACGAAAGAATTTCTCGACTGCATAAGGAGCGTCGTAAGGAAGATAGCTCTGAAGCACGCGTCCGGGCGCGCGCTTCGCGAGACGCTCGCCGGCCTCGCGTCCCGTCGGCGTCATGTGCGTCAAAAGCACGTCGCACTCCGGCCACGCATTGAGAATCGCCTCCAGAAGAGGCTTCGCCGCATTCGTTTCGCCCACCGACACGGCATGAAGCCAAACGCGCGGCTTGTCCGGCCGCCGAAGCGGATACGTCCCCCAGGCGAAGCGCTCATCCCAGAACTCGCGGTAAGCC